>JASHQJ010000319.1 GCA_030037595.1 Candidatus Binataceae bacterium | reverse complement strand
GATAGCAGGCGGCCTGCGTCATCGAGACGATGCCGGCGAGCTGCCACGTCACGCCGACGCCGAGCGTATCGACCATCCTGCCCTGCGCTGGTTCCCCGATGGCAGCGCCGAAGGTGATCGCGGAAGTCCGAAACGAGAGCAGCGTCGCGCGGTTCCCGCCCGCGATCATTTCGTTGAACCACGCGGCGATCATCGGCCCGATTGTGCCGCTGGTCAGATGGGCAAGCAGAACGGCGGCGAGCGCAATCCAGACGCGGCTGCCAGCGAGTCCGGAGACGATCAGCCCGGCGCTTGCGGTCGCGGACATCGCGGCAATGAACGCGACGCGCCGCCTCCAGATCCACGACGCGCGTGCGGCGAGCTCGGCACCCGCAAGCTGCGCGAGGCTGATCGCGACGAAGATCCATCCGACCACGCCAATTCCCGCGCCGAAGCCGAGAGTGAAGTAGTGCTGCCATTCGAGCCACCACGCCGACCAGACCGATGCGGTGATAAGCGAGGCGAGCGACATCAGGCGAACGCCGCGATGCGCGAATCCAAGCCGCGTCGAATCGACGGTCTTGCGGCGAATGTCCTGAACGATCTGCGTGCGCGATAGCGGAGCGTGTCGCGGCGGGTTGCGATCCATCAAAAGGAGCGCGGCGGCTCCTGCGGCGGCCCAAGCAAAGGTGCTCAGCAGAAACGGCATCGCAATGTTGCGCTGCGCTACATAGGCGCCGATCAAGCCGCCGCTCATGCCCATGACACGCACGATCTGAAACTGCCGCGAGAAAATCGGATCCTTGGCGCCGCTAAATCTTACTACGTTGAGCGTGTCAACCGCCCACGCGTCGATTGGCCCATTGCCAAACGTATCCCCAAAACCCTCGAGAGTCTCAGCGAGGATGAAGTGCCAATAGTGGTGCGACACAAAGTAGAGGTAGAGGCCCGCCACGTGGAACATGCAGCCGATGACGACTGAGGCGCTGGCGGCGGCCCTGTTGCCGCTGGATCCGGCGCCGCGTCGGGACCGTGTCCCGGTTCGACAGGGGGCACCTGGACGAGCATCCTGAGGTGGCGCGTCAACTCGCTGGCGATCCGCGGCTTGCCGACAATCCGCAGTTCCTGGCGACGCATCCGGGCCTCGACAGCTACCTCTCGCAGCATCCCGAGGTGCGCCAGGAACTGCAGCAGCATCCAGATCGCTTCATCAGCGACCAGTGGCGCGATGATCTGTGTGGCCGCGGGCACCCGCTGGCAAATACGGACCACTACTTGGACGATCATCCGGAAGTCACACAGCAGCTCGAGAAGAATCCGGCACTGGTGGACAACGAGCAATTCTTTATTGCCATCCGGGTCTGCACGAGTTCCTCGAGACCCATCCGGTTGCCCGCGCAGATTGGAAATCGCATCCGTACCACTACATGAATCGCGAGAACCACTACCAGAAGACGCACTAAGACCGGCTGGTAGATCGATCAAAATTAAATGGCCGTGGCGCCAACCTAGCGGGTCGCGGCCTTTTAGTTTTTATCTTTTAGTTTTTATCGTGTCCGTCCCACAGCTCCAATTCAGCAGTTTTTACATTTTGCAGAGGCAGAAAATCCGTTTCATCGCGCTGAAGTGTAGCTACAACGGCTGCTATCAGGTATCAGGGGTTGGGCGCGCGCGAATGACGGACACTTGGGCATCTTAGTGCCACAGGCCTTCCGAAATATTGGCCAGGTGAACGTTGTCGCCGAGCTCACGGTCCCAAAACCGGAGGCTGGCAACGTGCCTGGTGTTGATCAAATTTACAAGCACCATCGCCAAGAACAACGCACGTGCGACCGGCTTCGAACGAATCGATAGTTTCTTTTGTTTGCTCGGGGGTTCGTGAAATGAGCGAGCGCCGTCTTCGTGAACGAAGTGTTTCCTCGATGTTGCGACCTTCTTCCGCGGGCACGATCGCGATCGTCTTATCGTCGTTCCTAATCAACCTCGTTTGGAGCTTACCGGTGAACGCTCAAGGTACGGTAGACCAATCGGGGCGAACCAAGTCGGAATACGATAAGGGTTACGAAGCCGGTTACCTGGCCGGGCTCCGTGCGGCTGCCGCAGCCAAGCCAACCGATCGTTCGGCCAACGCAGCGCCTAAGGCCGGGCAAAGTCTGGCGCCAGGCGACCCGCCAAACTCATCAAACATTGTCGCTGAGCTCCTGCAAAGTCCGGTCATCACCACGGCGAACGGCTCCTCAGAAAATCCGAACATCAGGCCAAAGATCAAGTCGCTCTGGGATGAAATGACCACCCACGATAACCAGGATGAAGACACCTTCTTTCATCACTCGCAGACCAGTCCATTTTGGCTCTCCGCCCAGGTAAATCTCATCGGCCAGATGCATCCCCGATTCCACGCCGACTACAGTGGACCGAACAGCTTCGATCATGCGGAGGAGCAGGCGTTGTCACGTGTCGAAACATTGTACACCGGCTTCGAACTCAACGACACGACAGAATTCGTGATGGACGCTGAATCTTCTGGATGGAGCGGGCTTAGTCAAGCGCTAGGTATCGCTGCCTATGTAAACCTCGATGCGGTACGAAATCCGGAGTTGAGTGCAGAGCCCTACCTCGCGAGGCTCTGGCTGCGCAAGGTAATTCCCTTAAGCGAGGATTATCTCGAGGAGGAACGAGACCCTTTGTCGATGCTTACGCGGTTGCCGGCACGCCGCATTGATATTCACGTCGGCAAAATGACACTGCCTGACTTCTTCGATATCAATTCCGTCGGCAGCGACAGCCATATGCAATTCATGAACTGGGCTGTGGATAACAATCCAGCGTGGGATTATGCAGCCGACACTCGCGGTTACACGTACGGAATAGTTATCGACTACGAAGATCGCCATTGGGGCGTACGCTTCGGCGAAGCACTCGAGCCGACGATGGCCAACGGAGACACTCTCGAATGGAACCCGAAACTTGCGCACTCGGATAATTTCGAAGCCGAATACCGCCCGCAAATCATCCTCAATCGCTTCACAGCTATCCGGCTACTGTACTACATGAACTGGGCCAACATGGGTAACTACAACCAGGCAATTAGTTCATTCGAGCAGGAGGTGGCCGAAGGAAAGAATGTTAAGGTGCCGAATATCGACGACCATACCCCGGTCTTGTCACTAAAATACGGCTTTGGCCTCAACATGGAGCAGGAGATCACTGAGACGCTGAGATTCTTCTCGCGTCTTGGGTGGAACGAAGGACAACACGAAAGCTGGGCATATACAGAATGCGATGCTCACTTCTCGTTCGGCGCCGATCTCCGTGGCGATTGGTGGGGACGCCCGCAGGACAAGTTTGGTGTCGCATTTGTGGACGACGGAATATCCGCCAACCATCGTCGCTATCTTTCGCTGGGTGGCCTCGGCTTCATCCTGGGCGACGGCAACATCAGCTACGGGCCGGAGCAGGTAATGGAAAGCTATTACAACTTCCCCATCCCCCTGGAGCGTGGGGTCTTCGGAGCATTCGACGTCCAATATATCAACAATCCGGGTTACAACCGCGCTCGCGGACCAGTCGTAGTGCCCGGCGTACGGCTGCATCTCGAACTTTAGGAACATGCCTTTGATCCGTATGTACCTATCAAGGGAATTAAGGCTATCCGGAGATACTAATGGCGCTTAGTGCTACTTCGATACTGCCTCGAAACATATGGCCGGCGGCCAGACACGATGACGGCATACAGGTGTCTGAACGGCTCACGCGATCAGCTTCGTTCCCTGCCGACAGCGTGGTCCGCGAGCTCGATTCACGGCTTGAGGGCCTGTCTGAATCAGAAGCTCAGCGCCGACTCGAGGTCTTCGGACCTAACGTAGTTGCACGCGACGAACGATTCACTCGTCTCCGACTGTTCGTCCACGCCTGCCTCAACCCGCTGGTGATCCTGCTTTCCGTACTCGCGATCATCTCCTTCGCAACCGCCGAGGATACCTCCGACTATGTGGGCGGCGCCTTGATGGTTGCGATGGTCATACTCGGCGTCTCGCTTCGCTTCATCCAGGAAGCCCGCGCCGATACCGCCGCCGCCAAGCTAAAGGCGATGATTCGTGTAACCGCCACTGTCGTCCGCGACGGCGGGGAAAAGGAACTTCCTCTGGCTGAGCTAGTTCCGGGCGACATAGTCAAGCTGGCGGCCGGCGACATGATACCCGCCGACGTCCGCATTCTTACGTGCAAAGACTTGTTCCTCGTCCAAGCGAGCCTCACCGGAGAATCTTTCCCCGTAGAGAAATTCGACGTTGCCGAAGCGCTCGACGGCAAGCAGCCGCTCGAGTTGAAGAGCATCTGCTTTCTCGGCACCAGCGTCGAGAGCGGATCCGCGGTTGCGGCCGTGGTGGAGACCGGACACAACACTTACCTCGGCCGCATGGCAAGCTCGATTACAGATCGGCCGCCCGCAACCGCGTTCGACAAAGGCGTAGCATCATTCACTGGGCTGATGCTGGAATTCATGGCCGTGATGGTGCCGCTCGTGTTCTTCATCAACGGCTTCACCAAGCATAATTGGGGAGAGGCTTTTCTCTTTGCACTGGCAGTAGCAGTAGGCCTCACTCCTGAAATGCTTCCCATGATTGTTAGCGTCTGTCTTTCGAAGGGCGCGATGCTGATGTCGCGCAAGAAAGTCATCGTCAAGCGTCTCAATTCGATCCAGAATCTGGGCGCCATGGACGTGCTGTGTACTGACAAGACAGGCACCCTGACAATGGACCGCGTGATCCTCGAGCATCACTGCGACGTCGCACTGAAGGAAGATGATGGTGTCCTCGAACTCGCCTTTCTGAACAGCTACTTCCAGACAGGTCTT
>JASHQJ010000029.1 GCA_030037595.1 Candidatus Binataceae bacterium | reverse complement strand
GAGGTCCGGCTCAACGCGCTTATCGATCGGAGCCAGCAACTGCGCGCTACGCTGACCGCCGTCCGCATGAGCTCGGTCGCGCACGACAACGAAGTCGAGCAGTGCGTTGCGATGGGATTTCATTCGCTCGCGTCGGCCGAAAAGCTCAGTTCCGACGTCGAGGAGATTCTCTACACTGGAGGATATCCGGTCGCGATCGCGCCGCCGCTTACGCCGTCCGGCGCTCGTGAACCTGCGGGCGGGACTTCGCCGGTGCCTTGATCGTCGTGTTGCGCGGCATCAGGAATGACCCTGCTGCGATGAGTATCAGCGCGGCCTGCGCGCCAAGACTCTGCACGGTAGGCGCGATGCCGAGGGTTGGAATCGTCGGCACGTGGTTGACGAAGGTCGCGCCGATTCGGTCCGCCTCCTGCAGGCTGGCGATTCCCTGACCGGCGAACACGACGGCCATTGCGTAGAGCAGCACCGACGTGACCTTGAAGAACGCGCCGAGTGGGATACGATAGGCGGCTCGCTTTAGAATGAAGAACGAAATGATCAATGCGGCGCTCGCCACAACGATTCCGGCGATCACGGCATGCTTTTCGGCGGTTTCGGTAGCACCCGCGGTGAGTGCCTGGAAGAAAACGATGGTCTCGCCACCCTCGCGCATCACGGCGAGGAACGCGGTAAGTCCGAGCGCGAGCGCGGGTACGCGGCTCTTGTCGGCGTTCTCGACCTTGGCCCTGATGAAATGCGTCCAGCGGTCGGACTGGCTCTTCGAGGTCAGCCACGAGCTGACGTAGAAGAGCGTCGCGGCGGCGACGAGCTGGAAGACGCCTTCGAGGGTATCACTCGCATCGTCGGTGATGATGCGATTGATTGCGAACGCGAGCCCGACGCTGGCGACAATCGCGAGCGCGGCGCCGAGGTAGATTTCACGTGCGTGCGCCTGGCCGTCGCGGGCGGCGGCGCGCGTACCGGCGACCAAGGCGACAATAACGAGCATCGCCTCCAGGCCCTCGCGGAAGAGGATGCCGGTCGAGTAGAGAAAATATGGAAGGATGGTCTGAGGCACAGGAATCAATATTGAGAATTATTCTCAATTCCAATCTATGCCGGATTTCCTAACGATGTCAAACTCTTTCTCTTCTCGTGTCATGTCACGCTTGCGGGAGCTGGAAGGCCGGAGTAGGTTCAGCAGTTGAAGCGTGCCCGATGGAAATCACGGGAGCGCTTCAATTTTTTCGCGGGGAGCCAATCGATATCCTGAGCATGCAATCGCTCCGTGAAGAATGCGATCTGCAGCATAAAGACTGGAGCGCATCTGATGCGCTGCATCTATTGCCATAAACGCGCGGGCCTCCTGCGGCGCGTCTGCGATACGTGCGCCAAGGTGATCGCGATTGTCGAGCGCGCAGGCGGTGAGGTCGGGATGCTCGGAATTGTTGATATCTTCGTCGCCGAGGGTATTACCAAGGAGCAGGCCGACGCCGTGCTCGATGCCGAAATCGACGGCCAGCCAACGCTCCGCGACAAGATGACCTCGAATATCGCCAACACGTTGATGCGAAACCTCGGCATGCCCGGACGGCAATCGCCCGACGACGTGCGCAAGATTCGCGAGACGGTTCGCTCGGGCGGCGGCGCCGGCACCTACAGCGCGGGTCAGAAACCGTAAGGAATCGGCTGAGGCTGAGGCATGCCCAAGGACCGCAGCGATTTCGCCGTCATGAACCGGATGATCGATCATATCCGGCTGCTTATCGCGGTTGACGACGAGACGATCGGCGTCAAGACCAAGCTCGAAGTGCAGGCGATCCTGAAGGACTTCCAGGCGATGCTCGCCGAGCCGCCCGAGACGCAGCCGCGCGAGCGTATCCGCGGCTACTATGAGATCCTCTGCCGCGAGCTGGGCGACCAGGCCGACGTCGCGGCGCTACTAAGTTCGCTCAAGAACTACATCCCCTTTATCCAGGACTGACGAAGGGAGACTTCTGCCGATGGCGGTACGGACGATTGGAGTGATAGGCGCAGGCCAGATGGGCGCGGGAATCGCGCAGGTGGCCGCGCAGGCGGGGCTCGACGTAATCCTCAACGACATCTCCAAGGAGCTGGTCGATCGCGGCACCAACGGCATCAGCCGCAACCTCGATCGCATGATCGAGCGCGGCCGCTTCAAACCCGAAGAGCGCGACAGGGTGCTCAGGCGCATCGAGCCCTCGACGAAAATCGAGGACCTCGCGCGTGCCGATTTCGTGGTCGAGGCGGTGGTCGAGAACGAGGACGTGAAAATCGGTCTGCTGCAGAAGCTCGATCGCGTCTGTCCGCCCGAGGTGATCCTCGCGTCCAACACTTCGTCGATTTCGATCACGCGGATGGGCGCGCGGACGAATCGCGCCGACCGCGTTATCGGCATGCATTTCATGAACCCCGTACCCGCGATGAAGCTGGTCGAGATCATCCGCGGACTAGCCACCTCCGAGGACACCTTCCTCACGACGCGCACGCTTGCCGAGCAGCTTGGCAAGAACACAATGACCGCGCAGGATTTCCCCGGCTTTATCGTCAACCGTGTGTTGCTGCCGATGATCAACGAGGCGATTTATACCCTCTACGAGGGCGTCGGCGGTGTTACCGATATCGACACCGCGATGAAGCTCGGCACCAATCAGCCGATGGGCCCGCTCGAGCTCGCCGATCTTATCGGCCTCGACACCTGCCTCGCGATCATGGAAGTGATGCAGCGCGTGCTCGGCGACGACAAGTACCGGCCCTGTCCGCTCCTCAAGAAATACGTTGACGCGGGATATCTCGGCCGCAAGTCCGGCCGCGGATTTTACAAGTACGATGACAAGGGGAATCCGATTCCGCCGCCGCATTGAGCGCCGGCGCGGTGCCCACGCGCCTCGTGGAGGTAAACGCTCATGGCTGTGAAGGCATTCATCCTTATCGATACGTCGCCGGGCAAGGCGCGCGAGGTCGCGTCCAAGCTCCGCCAGGTGGGAGGAGTCTCGGTCGCGCACGCGGTCACCGGGCCGCACGACATTATCGCGATCGCCGAGGCGTCGGACGTAACTACGCTCGGTGAGCTGGTGGTGCAGAAAATCCAGAGCGTGCCGGGAGTGAATCGAAGCCTCACGTCAATCGTATCTGATTGAGGCTCGAATTAAGTGACGAACAAATCGCGGCTCTGCATTGCCGCGCGGATGAGTTAGATTTGAATACGAGACCCGATCGATGCCCGAAGACGGCGCCGATCCAGGAAGAACCGATCGATGGCTGAACTACCTGTAATCAAGCGGCTCCGCAAGGACATGGAAGTCCTCAAGCGCGAGCTGACCGTGGACCTACCCAAGGAACTCGAACGCGCCCGCGCGCACGGCGACCTTTCGGAGAACGCCGAATGGGCGATGGCCAAGCAGCGGCAGGAGTTCCTGCGCGCGCGCGTCGGCAACCTCGAGGCGCGAATCGGCGAGCTGATGATGATCAATCTCGATTCGATCCCGCGCGATACCGTCGGCCTCGGCAGCAAGGTCTCGCTCGAGGACCTCGACGAGGGCGTGCTGATCGAGTTTGAAATCGTTGTGCCGGAAGAAGTCGATGGCGCTCAGAACCGTATCTCGCTGTCATCGCCGCTCGGCCGCGCGCTTATCGGCAAGACGGAAGAGGATGATATCGAGGTGGTGACGCCCAAGGGCAAGCGCGCCTATCTCGTGAGGAGGCTGACGACGATCCACGCGATCCTGGCGATCGAAAACGGCAGCACCAAGGACAGCTAGCTAGGTCTTCTATCTTTGGGTCTCACTCCTACGCGTCTCCCATCCTTATCCTTTCTGTCCCCTCTCCTGGGACAAGCAAAGGGAACCATGGACCCGCCCCGCTTTGATGGACACTCCATACACCCGCCCAGAACCAATTCCTTCACAAACTCTCAGAATGACATCCGTGGGATTTTTGTTGCGAACTCTGATACTTCACCTTAGGTTTCGTACCAGGTCACGCGAACAAATCCGCCACTTCATCCTTGTAGTGCTGCTGGACCATCTTGCGGCGGAGCTTCAGCGTAGGAGTCAGCTCGCCGTTCTCCTGCGTGAATGGGTGCGCTAGCACCTTGAACGCTACGACCGCTTCCACATCCGAGACCTGCTTGTTGACCTCATAGATGCGCTGCTGGATGAGCTTGCGGAGCGCCGGCGACGATGCGATCTCCTCGGCCGGCTTTCCTTCGAGCCCATTCTCTTTCAGGAATGGCCCCAGGTTCTCGATGTTCGGTACGATTAGCGCGCCCAGATGCTTCTGCCGATCGCCGAAGACGCAAGCCTGCGCGATGAGGCTGTCATGTGTGAGCTTGTTCTCAACGTATGCCGGCGAAACGTTCTTGCCGCCCGAGAGCACGATGATCTCTTTCTTGCGGTCGGTGATCTTGATGTAGCGGTCGGCGTCGATCGCCGCGATATCGCCGGTATGCAGCCATCCCTCGGCGTCGATCGTCTCTGCAGTGTCCTGCTCGCGATTGTAGTAGCCCTTCATGATGTTGGGGCCGCGCAGCAGCAGTTCGCCGTCGGGCAGCGTCTTCACCTCGATTCGCCGGAGCGGCCGACCGACGGTGCCGACCCTGTTGTGGCCCTTGAGATTCACGGAGACGACTGGCGCCGCTTCTGTAAGTCCGTAGCCTTCGACGATCGGAACTTCAGCCGCGGACAGAAAGCGATTGATCTCGACCGGCAGCGGCGCGCCGCCCGAAATCAGATAGCGAAGGCGTGAGCCGAAGAGTCCGCGCACGCGTGCGAATACGATTCTGCGGAAGAGCGCCATCGCGAGCTTGAGATGCGGCGGCACCGACGCTCCTCGCGCGCGATATTCCGCCGCGCGGCTCCCGACCGCGAGCGCTGTGTGAAACATCCTTTGGCGAAGAGGAGGCGACGACTCGACCGTCTTCATCACGCGGCCGTGGATCACCTCGAGCAGGCGCGGCACCGTCAGCACAATCGTTGGATTTACTTCGACCAGGTTCGCCGCAATTTGCGCGAGGCCTTCAGCGAACGCAATCGTCGCGCCCGCGAGCATCACGGTGTAGTAGCCTGCGGTGCGCTCGAACGAATGGGCAATCGGCAGAAACGAGAGCGTCATGTCCGTGTCGCCGAGGCCCAGCGCTTCGAGCGAATCCTCGGCGTTGGACAGGATGTTGCCGTGCGTGAGCATCACGCCCTTCGACACGCCCGTCGTTCCTGAAGTGTAAATAATGGTCGCAAGATCGGCGCGGCTGCCTTCGCCGATCGCGGCGGGCGGCTTGGCGCTGAGCGCGGCGAGCGACGTAATGGCGGGACCGCCGTTCGCAGCCGAGGCGGTGGCATCGCGATGCAGTGCGATGATCGTTTTAAGATTCGGCAGATTCGGCGCGAGGGTGAGAATTTTCTTCACCATCTCATCGCCCTTGGCGGCAACGATCTGCGTTCCGGAATCCTTAAGTACGTGCTGCGTCTCTTCGACGCCGCTCGTGGTGTAGAGCGGAACGATCACACCGCCCGCGCCGAGCACGGCTTGATCGGTGATGATCCATTCCGGGCAGTTCTCCGACAGGATGGCGACGCGATCGCCCGGGCGCGCGCCGAGTTTGCGCAGACCGGCGCGCATCCGTGCCGCCGTTTCGGAGACCTCGGTCCACGAATGATCGCGCCAGGCCTTGTCGCGCTTGCTCTTCAGGAAGACGCGCGCGCCGTAGCGGCGGGCCTGGCGTTCGAAGGCTTCAGCGAGAGTTGCAGGCGAATCAGACATCGAAAGACCTCCTGGGCGCGACACAAGCGACTTTTAGCGGAAAGAGGGGCGGTCGGCCAATCTTATGCCTCGACGCGCGAGGAGTTGATTGGGCGCTGTTTGACGTAACGAAATGACCGTGAAAACTGCTGCGCAGGGCTCTTGACCGGTGTCCCCAGCCGGCAAGTGCTCCTCGCGACATTCGTCACACGCAACTACTTGAAAATGCAGCTGAAATATGAGCGTCATGACGCGCAGCGATGAATCTGATCTCATATGACCGACAAGTCTTTTTCATTTCACGATTAGTCGGACCGTGTACATAATCACGCCAGCTTTTTTCGCCGAAAGCGGTCCTGCGCGTGCGTCATGGCGTCGTCTGGCGCCGGGCGCATGCGAGCTCTCGTCGGAATACGGGCTCCAACAGTGGTGGTGAGGAACTAATGCTCGAGCATCTTTGGTTTCCGCACGATGTCTCCACCTTCGGTCCGCGGATCGATTGGCTCTTCGAGCTTATCTTCTGGATCGTGGTGATCGTCTGGGCGGCGGTGACGATCACGATGGTGATCTTCATGATTCGCTATCGCGCACGCCCGGGGCGCAAGGCCGAGTATATCGAGGGCAACCCGCGCCTGGAGTTGATTTGGACCGCGATCACCGCGGCTATCATGGTCACGCTCGCGTTCCTGAGTCGCTCGACGTGGGCCGATATCAAGGAGCACGGACCGCCGGGGCAGGTCTTCTTCAACGTCACCGCGAAGCAGTTCAACTGGGAAATCACGTATCCCGGACCTGACGGCAAGCTCGGTACCAAGGACGACGTGACCGTCGAGAACGAGATGCACGTGCCAGTGAACCAGGTGGTGCGTATCGATCTGACCTCCAAGGATGTAATCCACAGCTTCTTCGTGCCGAACCTGCGGCTCAAGCAGGACGCCGTTCCGGGCCGCATCATCCACGTCTGGTTCGAAGCGACCGAGCCCGGCACCTACGAAATCCCATGCGCCGAGCTTTGCGGCTTCGGCCATTCGGGCATGCTGGGGCATCTGACGGTGCAGTCTGAAGCTGATTACGAAAAGTACCTGAAAGACACGTATTCGGGACAATAACCGCGCGAGGCAGAGGAAAGAATCCAAGATGAGCAGCACGGCAGCGGTTGCGGTACACGGCGCGCACGTCGAGCATCACGAGCTCGGCTTTTTCCGCACATACATCTTTTCGACCGACCACAAGATGATCGGCCGCCAGTTCCTGTTCCTCGCGCTCTTCATGATGTCGATCGGCGGGTTGATGGCGATGCTGATGCGGTGGGAGTTGGCCTTCCCCGAGACGGCAGTGCCCGGCTTCGGCTGGGTGCCTGAGCCATACATGTACGAAGGCGCGATTCCGCCCAACACCTACAACTCGATGTTCACGATGCACGCGACGATCATGATCTTCTTCGTGATCATGCCGATCCTCGTGGGATGCTTCGGCAACTTCCTCATCCCGCTGATGATCGGCGCGCGTGACATGGCGTTCCCGAAACTGAACATGCTCTCGTTCTGGGTCGGCGCAGTCGCGGGCACGATCATGCTCTCGTCGTTCTTCGTGACCGGCGGTCCTGCCGCGGCTGGATGGACATCATATGCGCCGCTCTCTGCGGTGCCAGTCTATACGGGTGTCGATTGGGGGCAGAACCTCTGGTGCATCAGCCTGATCGCGCTCGGCATATCGTCGCTGATGGGCTCGATTAACTACATCACTACGATCGTCAACATGCGCACCAAGGGCATGTATTTCTTCCGCATGCCGCTGGTGATCTGGTCGCTGTTCATCACGGCGGTCTTGCTGCTGCTGGCGCTGCCGGTGCTGACCACGGCGCTCGCGCTGCTTCTCTTCGATCGTCTCGGCGGCACGCACTTTTTCCTCCCGGCCGGCGGCGGCGAGCCGTTACTTTGGCAGCATCTGTTCTGGTTCTTCGGCCACCCCGAAGTTTACATCATGATTCTGCCCGCGATGGGAATCGCGTCCGACGTGATCGCGACCTTCTCGCGCAAGCCGATCTTCGGCTACCGCGCGATGGCCTACGCGATGATCGGAATCGCCTTTCTCTCGTGGATCGTCTGGGGCCATCACATGTTCCAGTCGGGGATGGACCCGGCGCTCGGCACCAGCTTCATGCTGACGACGATGGTGATCGCGGTGCCGTCGGCGATCAAAACCTTCAACTGGCTGGGCACGTTGTACAAGGGGAACATCCACTACACGGCGCCCATGCTGAACGCGCTGTCGTTCGTCGCGATGTTCGTGATCGGCGGCCTCTCGGGCGTCTGGATGGCTTGCACTCCTGTGGACATGTACATCCACGACACCTACTTCATCGTCGCGCACATCCACTACGTGCTGTTCGGCGGCAGCCTGTTCGCGATTTTCGCGGCTATCGAATATTGGTTCCCCAAGATGTTCGGGCGTATGATGAACGAGGCGCTCGGCAAGATTCACTTCTGGATCACGTTCGTCGCGTTCAACTGTACTTTCTTCCCGATGCATATCCTCGGCATGGGCGGTCACATGCGCCGTATCTACAATCCGACGCAGTACGAATTCCTGAAGCCGCTGCAGCCGATCAACGTGTTCATCTCGATTAGTGCCTTCGTCCTCGGCGCCGCGCAGTTCATTTTTCTCGCCAACATCATCTGGAGCCTGATGCGCGGCAAGAAGGCGACCGAGAATCCGTGGAATGCGAACACGCTCGAATGGACTGCTCCCTCGCCTCCGGGACACGGCAACTGGGTCGGCGCAGTGCCGACGGTGTATCGCGGCCCGTACGAGTACAGCTCGCCCGAAGTGGCGGAGGATTTCTTGCCGCAGTCGCGCGAATTGCCGGAGGTTTCGGCGGCGGCCGACTAGGGCTGCTTCGCTTTGGACTCGAAGAATGGATCGTTTCCAACTGGATGACTCAGGTGCGCGCGCGCTTCACCGCTTCGCGGTGCTGAGTACGTGCGTCACTTTCTGCCTCATCTTCGTCGGCGGACTCGTGACTTCGACCGGCTCGGCGCTGGCGGTGCCCGATTGGCCGCTCGCGTTCGGCAAGTTGATCCCGGCGTGGAAAGGCGGCATCCGTTTCGAGTTCGGTCATCGCGTGGTTGCGGGCACGGTCGTCATCCTGACGCTGATCCTGATGGTATGGGCGTGGCGGGCGGAGCGCCGCGGATGGGTTCGTCGCCTCGCCTATATTGCGTTCGGCCTCGTTGTCTTCCAGGCGGTCCTCGGCGGCGTCACGGTGCTGCTTGAATTGCCGCTCGCTATCGCGGTCTCGCACGCCGCGACGGCGCAGGCATTTTTCTGCATCATGGTCGCGATCGCGATGGTGACGAATCCTGCATGGGAAGGCGCTCCGCGCCGCCAGGAGGCGCCCGCCCGAATTGCTCTCGCGACGCTGGCTGGGATCACGACCGCCGTTATCTATGTGCAGATCCTCATCGGCGCGCTGATGCGTCATCTCGGCGCCGGACTGGTGATTCCCGACTTCCCGCTCTCGTTCGGACATCTCCTGCCTCCGTACTTCAACGAGTACATCGCGGTGAACTTCGCCCATCGATGCGGTGCGCTCGTGGTGACCGTGATGATCATCTGGACTGCGGCTCGAGTGTTCACTGTGCATCGCAACGAGCGTCCCCTGGTGCGCGCGGCATCGCTGCTCCTGGTTCTGCTTGCGTGTCAGATCACGCTCGGGGCGCTCACGATTTGGACGGGGCGCGCGGTGGTTCCCACGACGGCGCACGTCGCGGTCGGGGCGGGAGTGCTCGCGACCGCGCTCGCGCTGACACTTCGCGCGAGCCATCTGCTGACCCCGGCTTCGAACCGCGCGCCTGCGCGCGAGGCCGAGGCCGGGCGCGTCACCGGCCACGGAGTGACTGCATGAGCGGCGGCACGGTTGAAGCGCAGCACGTCCCCACCGTCGCGCACGGCGGCCTGGCCGAGTTTTACGAGCTTACCAAGCCACGCATCGTGCTGATGGTGCTGATGACGACGCTGGCCGGGTTTTACCTCGGCACGCGCGGCAGCTTCGATCTGACGCTTGCCTTCAACCTGATGATTGGCACGACGCTCGCCGCCGGCGGCACGTTGGCGCTCAACCAATACGTCGAGCGCGATACCGACGCGATGATGAAGCGCACGCGGCATCGCCCGCTGCCTTCCGGCAGGATGCGTCCGGCGGAAGCGCTCGCGTTCGGTTCGATCGCGACGGCAGCTGGTGTCATCTACCTGGCCGGAACGACGAACTTGCTTTGTGCCGCGGTTACCGCGTCTGTCACGATCGTTTATCTGCTTGCGTACACGCCGATGAAGCGCGTCACCTGGATGTGCAACATCGTGGGTGCGATTCCCGGTGCGCTGCCTCCCGTTGCAGGATGGGCTGCGGCGCGCGGCAGCCTCGCGGTTGCGCCGTTCCTCCTGTTCGGCCTGATGTTTCTCTGGCAGTTGCCACATACGTTCGCGGTGGGACGGCTTTATCGCGCAGACTACGCGCGCGCGGGAATTCATCTGCTACCCGACAACACGGCGCGCGGTGGCAATCCTTCGAATCCGGTCGTGATTGCAGCGTCGATCGGCCTCGTCGCACTTGGCGTGATTCCCACGATGCTGAGCCTCACCGGACTCGTCTATACTGGAATTGCAGTCGCGCTCGGAGCCGCGATGCTGGTGCTTGGGATATTGATGGCGCGGCGCTCGGCCGGTCTCGCAGCCGCGCGGCGCGTGCTCCTTTTCTCCTTGATTTATCTGCCGGTCGTGTTGCTGGCGATGGTGCTGGACAGGGTCTGAGAACGAAGATGGCGACGTTCGTGACGCGCGAAGAGGTTCGCGATGAAAACCGGAGGATGGCGATTTTCCTGGTCGGCGTGATGATCGCCCTGGCCGCGGTTGCCGTCGTCACCATTGTCCTGACGCATTGAACGATGGCTAACGAAGTGACATCGGCCAAGGTCCGCCCGATCACGTCGGCGCCGTCGCGGCGCGGACGCGGTGCCGGTGTGCCGCCCGAGGGCGACGTCACCGAGCGCCCGTTTATCAGCAACGGCATGCTCGCGGTGCTGATGGTGATCGCGACCGAGATGATGCTGTTCAGCGGTTTCATCGGCTCGTTCCTGATCTTCCGTCTCTCGGCTCCGTTCTGGCCGCCGCCCGCGTTGCCGCGCCTGCCGATCGAAGTGACGTGGGTGAACACCGGCGTTCTGCTGTCGAGCGCGGTCACGATGTTCCTTGCAGTGCGCGCGGTGCATCGGAACCGCCAGCGCGTGCTGCGCCAGTGGCTGGTGATCACCGGAATTCTCGGCGTCACGTTCCTTGCGATCCAGGGTTCGGAGTGGGTTCGCCTGGTCGCGCATGGGCTTCGGCTCACGAGCGGCATGTACGGCGGCACCTTCTACACTTTGATTGGATTGCACGGCTTGCACGTGACCGCGGGGGTGCTATGGCTTTGCGGAGTGGTGGCGCTCGCGATTCGTGGGCGCTACAACGCTCGGAACGCAGCGGGCGTCGAGTTGTGCGCAGCGTATTGGTATTTCGTGTGCGCGATCTGGCCGGTGCTGTTTGTGCTGGTCTATTTGATGTAGGCAATTTGTTGGGGAGGAATGGCGATGAAACGATTTGAAACAATCACGGCGGCCCTGGCAGCGTCCGCGATCGCAGCCGCGCCGGGAATCGCGAGCGCGTGCGCGATGTGCGGGCTTTCGCCGGGCGACCATGCGGGCCACGCCTACAACACCAGCGTGCTGTTCATGCTCGCGGGCCCCTACGTGACGTTCGGTCTGATCGGCGGCCTCATTTTGTTTCTATGGCATCGCGCGAAGCGCACCGAGCGGGTCGAGACCGAACTCTCGGGGGCCAAGCGCTGAGAATGCATTCAACGGTTGCCGTATCCGCAGATTCGGCCGCCCTCAACCTGAGTTGGTTGCACGAGGATCGAAGCGATGAGCGAGGCTGCTGCAATCCAAAGTCCTGAACACGGCGTTGCGCCGGTTGACCAGCACGAACCGTCCCTTACGCCGGATACCTCCGGCAAGCTCGGGATGTGGACGTTCCTGGCTGCCGACGCGATGACCTTCGGCGCCGGTATCGCCGCCTACGGCGCGCTGCGCATCAACAACGTCAATTGGCCCGACCCGGCGCAGTTCCTCGGTATCACAACCACCGCGGTCATGACCTTCATCCTCATTTGCTCGAGCGTGACGATGGTCGAGGCGTTATCGGGGATTCAGCACGGCAACCAGTCCAAGTTCCGCACCTTCATGTTCTGCACGATCATTGGCGGACTGCTGTTTCTCGGCATGCAGGCCTTCGAGTGGCATCACCTGCTCGGCGAGAAGGGCATGTCGATCAAGCGCGACCTGTTCGACGCGACGTTCTTCATCCTAACGGGCTTCCACGGATGCCACGTGTTCGGCGGCGTCGTTTACAACAGTGTACTTTGGATCCGCGGCCTGATGGGCAAGCTGCCGCAGCAGAAGGCGCACCTGGTCGAGATCGCGGGACTCTACTGGCACTTCGTCGATCTGGTGTGGATCCTGATTTTCACGTTCGTCTATTTGATCTAGTTGGGGAGCGCGTTCGAGGAGGGATGGTAGCAAATGGCTACTGAAGCAGCAGTTGCGGGTCACGCGGCGGCGGAGCCGCACGCCGAACCGAACTACATCGCGATTTTTATCTACCTTGCGATCCTGACGGGAGTCGAGTTGCTGGTTTACGCCGCTGGTCTTCCGCAGATCGCCAAGGTCAGTCTGCTGATCGCGCTAGCGTGGGCGAAGGCCGTGCTGGTCGCGATGTACTTCATGCATCTCGCGATGGAGCGGCCGGGACTTTGGATAATTGCGCTCACGCCGGTCATCCTCGTCACGTTCTTATGCCTGATGCTGCTGCCGGATCTCACTTCGCGGATGTGGACGCACTACGACCATCGGATCAAGGTGACCAACCCCGCGCTCGAGGGCGCCAACCCTGTAGCGCCGCCACCTGAAGCAGCGCCCTGAGGAGGGCGCGGCGGACGAGCGCGTCACCCTCCGATTCGCTCCGCGAGGATCAAACTCGTGGGACGGCGGTACGCGCCGTAGCCGAGCACGAATCCCATCGGTTTGACCTTGCTCGGATTCGCGAAGTCCGCTGCAAGATCAGGCTGATAGTCGTTCTCGAACGGATGATCGGGTTTGCTGTACTGGCCGTATAGCTGCACACGCCACGGCGGGTTTGTAAAGTAGCGGTAGGGGATGCCCGAGTCGTCCTCCAGGACGAGATCGCTGGTGGTCAGGATCTGATCGCGCAGCGCGACGAAATCATTCCCGTGCAACAGGAACGAGGCTGATTTGATCAGCGTCTCCGGCGTCCCCAAGCTCTTCACGAAGCGCGAGAATCCGGGATGCGTCGTGAATCGCGCGCTGAGGTCGGTGCTCACGTAATAGATCTTCTGCGGCGCGCGATCCGAGTTCGCGTGAAACGTGATCTCGACCGCGGTGTGCGTCGTACCTGGCGTGTGCGGCTCGACAACGAAGCGGCCGCTATCGTCGATCATGCCGAGTTGGACCGCTTCGATGGTATTCCCGCTGCGCGCGAGCAGCAGGTCCATCAGCGGCAGAACGCCGCTCGAAACCTGTCCGTGAAACTGACGATGCATCTCGCTCGTGATGAAGAAGCTGCGGTTGAAGAGCGCATAGAGACCCCAGAGCCATCTCTTCAAGTTGCGATCGAGGTTCTGATTCAGTTCCTGAGGCGTCTGGATGTCGCCGACCGGTTCTAGTCCGCAAAGCACGTACACGGGCGAATTGGGGAAAAACTTCGTTACGTAGAGGACGTCAGGACCGCCGAACGGGTAGAAGACGAAATCGGCACGTGAGTGCAGGGGCGCGAGTTGGGTTTGCTGGAATGTTTCGATCGGTTTCAATTGGTCGGCTTCGATGCGGCTCCAGTTCTCCTCGAACACGGACGCGTAGTTCTTCCATGCGTCGGTCTGCTCGAGCGGATAGAGGGGGCTGCTGGAGGTGACCGGCAGGCCGGCGAGGAAGAGCGCGCTGTCATTGTAGGCCGCGTCGGCTCCGGTGGCCGCTCCGGCAGTGGAATTCGATGCAGAACCCGGCGCGGCCGCCTCCGTTGCGCATCCGGAAACGACCAGGCCAAGCAATGCGGCGAAGAGGAGCGACAGTGGCAAGGCGCGTAACATTCTTGTAAGCGTCGATCTAATATCACGCGGTCGTGGCTCGCTACAGTTCGTTGCCAGTGAATCCGGCTGGCGCGATTCGAGTCGGAGAATTCATCCGTGTAAGATTGCGGGCGCTGAAAGGAGCGGCACAAACCTCGTGACCAGGCGGAAATTTCTTGCGCTAGTGGCCCGCGCCGCGGCGTTCGCATCGGTTTCAATCGGCAAGGCGATGGCGGCGATTTCACGCGGCGGTGGCATGCAGTATCGCACGCTCGGCCGCACTGGCGCCCGCGTCTCGCTGATCGGAATCGGCGGTTATCATATCGGTGAGCCGCGCGAAGAGCGCGATGGAATCGCCATTGTTCGCACCGCGATCGACAACGGCGTCACCTTCATGGACAATTCCTGGGACTATCATCTCGGTGAGAGCGAACGACGGATGGGCAAGGCGCTCCAGGATGGCTACCGGCAGAAGGTCTTCCTAATGACCAAGGTCGATGGCCGCACGCGCACCACGCTCGAGTGGCAGCTCGACCAATCACTCAAGCGTCTGCAGACCGACCACGTCGACCTGCTCCAGATTCACGAAGTGATTCGCGAGAACGATCCGGATCGCGTCTTCGGTCCCGACGGCGCGATCGAGGGCCTGATCGCGGCGAAGAAGGCCGGCAAGATTCGCTTCTTCGGATTCACGGGGCACAAGACGCCCGCGATGTTGCTCAAAACGATTCGCCTCGCCGACCAGCACGGCGTCATCTTCGACACCGTGCAGATGCCGCTCAACGTAATGGACGCGCACTACGACAGCTTCCAGCATCAAGTGATGCCCGAGGCGCTGAAGCGCAACATGGGCGTCATCGGCATGAAGGCCTTCGGCGACAATTTCATCCTGCAGAGCGGCACCGTCACGCCGGTCGAGGCGCTGCACTACACGATGAACCTGCCGATCAGCACTCTAGTCACAGGATGCGACTGGATGGAGTTTCTGAGGCAGGCGCTCGACGCGGTGAATACGTTCCGCCCGATGAGCGAGGCGCAGGTCGCTACGATCCTGGCGAAGACTCAGGAAGCAGCGGCCAATGGTCAGTACGAATACTACAAGACACGCGACACGTTCGATGGCACCGCGCGAAATCTCAGATGGCTCGGATGAAGTAGATACTCAGTGATGAATTGCCTTGGATGGAAATGAGATCGAAGTGAGATGTGAGTGAGTCTTGGGCCGATGCCTCGTCTGCGGCGCGCGTGGAACGTCGAGCGTTATCCATTCGTCCGATTTGCCGCGATCGTTGGCGGCGCTAATCAAAACTGAATATTCACCGGCGCTCGGCGCCGTTCCAAAGATGATCCCGTCGCGCGGATCGATTTGCATGCCGAGCGGAAGACCGCGCGCGGCGAAACTCGTCGCGCCATTGCTCGTCGGTACCTGGCAGAAGGCGCCGGCCGGGCACACAATTCGCGAGGCAAGGATTTTCGGCCGCTCGTCTTCGCGTATAGTTGGAGACGAACCGCCAAACGCCGCCTGAAGTGCGTAGAACCCAGCTCGCGGCGTGAGAAAATCCGCGCCGCCGTTCAACCATCCGGCATTGCCGGCGCCGGTGAGCACCGGGGCATCGGAACGGCCCTCATCGAGGCCGGCTTTCTTCCCGCTACACAAGACGATCGCGCCGTTCGAAGATGTGCAGCTCGCGATACGATCAGGGCTCGGCGCGGCGGACATCAAGCCGAACCATTCTTCGTCCCAGTAGCTCGAAAAACCGGTGCCCGGCTCGCCGAACGAAAATTTGTTCGTCAAGATCGTCGTATCATGGGATGACCACGTTTCACGCCGCCGCTGCGCCTCCTTCCACCATTCATCCTGAAGCTCGAACACGTATCCGCCCGAGAGAAAGCCTCCATCCGCCGTCGATAACCGCGAATGAGGCCCGTACATGTCGGTCGCAATCTGCTGAATCAGCTTTGCGGCGCGGTAACCCGGCGCGCCATGAAACTTGCCGGGAACTCCCGGGCTCGCTTTCACCCACGATGAATTCGGCGGCGGCGGAGGTTCGCCGGCACGAGTGCGAATCGAGACAGGTGCTCCCCATTCCGTGAGAATCAAGGGCTTTGGCTGTGGATTGGCCAACGCACTGGGTACCGCTCCGACTTTCGTATAGTTCCCGTCGATCACCCAGTTTTTGAAATTCGCGATGTCCTCGCTTTCCGGTTTGCGATAGGCGTTGAATCCCCAGATGTCCAGTGCGTAAACATCCGCTGGGTACGCTCGTCGCCGCCTCGGCGAATCGCACGAGGTTCCTGGATTATTGCCATCCAGATCGACGCACACCGGCACGGTTCGTCCGCCCGGATGCGCATCGGCAGCATTGGCGAAGGTGACTAGGGGCTTCAGCAGCATCGGCGTTACATGCCATGGATAATCGGCGAACGCCGTCATAGTCAGTTTGCCGGGTGCATATTGCTTGACTATTGCACTGAGATGATTGAGGTACCGCCAGTACTCGAGATATCGATCAGTACCGCGCTCAAACGGCAAGTTGGTTTCATTACCGATCGCGAAACCGAGCACGGCAGGATGATAGCCGTACCGCTTAGCCAGCCACCTGGTAGTAAGTTCGATGTATTTCTGGGCGTCGCGCCGAGAATTGGTATCGGAGTTAGTACTCGAAAATGCAGTCCAGGGATCGACTGAGATGCCGATGACTACATAAATAGGATTGACGCCGTGATTCCAGCACGGATCCAGAAACTGATCGCCGCCGTCATGCGCGGGAAAGCGTGCGAAACCCGCGGGCGCCTGGTTGGCGCCGAATCGTACGTGCGGTCCCACACTCCAGTCGAGCGTTGGCCATTTCGAATAGTCAGCCGGCGTCATCGGCACCCACTTCCACCACGCGTAGGTGCGGATGCTGTTGGCGCCGAGCTGCCGGACAAAGCCGTCGGGGAGATCAAGCTGCGAATTGTTGTAGGTACTGCCCCACAAATCGCGCATCCAGATGAGGCCATAGGTGAGATGCGCGGGGTCGCCCCAGAAATAGTCAGTGCCGGGGAGCGTGAGGGCGGCATCGTTGATCGGCCGCGGCGAATAATCGACGCCCTTGATGACGAAGGGCGAGGGCGCGCCGTGGTTGATTGAAAGAAGAATCGTTTTGTGATCGTTCGCCACCGTCCACGTTGTGGTGGACGAATCGGGCGCGAGATATTGGACAGCGGACGCGCTGCCGCTGATTAGCGCGATCGCTAACGCCAGCAGGAAGGCCAGGACTCGAGGTACTCTCAATTGGAATTGTTATCCGTTTCTCAACAAGTCGTTGATTCGATTATGAGCCGCCGTTCATGGCGGCAGCGGCCGCGCATGATAGTAAACGGAGTATCGAATTGAGTCACGCGGAAAATCGCCGCATGGTGACTGGGCGCGGCGTGCAATGTTACTCTCTCGAAAATGAGGAATTTGTCGCTTGTTTGATTACCGGTCATTGGCGCCACTGAACGCAATTCTTAACGGGTCCGCCGCAATTCTGCTGATGGCGGGGTTCGTGTTCATCAAGCGGCGCCGCGTCCGCGCGCATCGCGCCTGCATGATTGCGGCGATGGTGATGTCGGCGGCATTCCTGACCTCGTACTTGATTTTTCACTATCACGTGGGAGACGTGCACTTTAGCGGCCAGGGAGCAATCCGGCCGATCTACTTTTCGATCCTGATCCCGCACATCATCCTGGCGGGCGTGATCGTGCCGCTCGCAATCGGCACGATTTGGCTGGCGCTCCGCGGCAGTTTCATGCGGCATCGCCGAGTTGCGCGCTGGACCTGGCCGCTCTGGATGTACGTCTCGATCACGGGCGTGATCGTTTATTTCCTGCTCTACCAAATCTACACGCCGATCTACCCGTCGGCGGGTCCGCCCGTCGCGGTCGCATCGACAACGAATCGATAGAAAAGTGTGAAGCTGCGGCCCCTCCGGGGCGCAGCTTCATTAGAGAACGCTGTCAGGCCTTGGCGCTCGGGCGACTCGACACGGCTTGATGCCATCGCGCGAGGTTCTTCTGTTCGGGCAGAATCTTGATCCCGGTGAGGCGGCCGAAGTCGATGCCGATGAGCGCGGTGATATCGGCGATCGTGAAGCGGTTGCCCGCGATGAACTCGCGGTTCGCGAGCTCCTCGTTGAGCCACTCCAACCGCTTCAGCGCGGCGGCGCGGCAGAGCTCACCGTACTCCTTCACCTGCGGGATGCGTCCCTTGAAGAAGTCGCTGGTATTGCGGAACGCGCCGGCGGTGTTGGCGAGCACTTCGAACTCCATGCGCCGATTCCACATCTCGACCGTCGCGCTCTCGAGCGCACCCTTGCCGAACAGGTTGGGCTCAGGATGCAGCCCCTCGAAGTAGCGGCAGATCGCGACCGACTCGGCGATGCGCGTGCCGTCGTCCAGCTCGAGCACCGGCAGCCCCCCCATCGGGTTGATCTTCAGGAACTCGGGCGTGCGGTTTTCACCGGCCCCGATGTTGACCTGCTGGTAGGGAACGTTGATGCCTTTTTCCGCCAGGAAGACACGAACGCGGCGGGGATTGGGGGCCTGCGCAAACTCGTAAATTTTCATGGCGGTTGCAATTTAAAACCGTCATGGCGGTTCCGTCAATCCCACGGAAGTTATGCCCCGGCACTTGGCCGCAAAGATACGGCCTCGAACCAGCGCGCGAGTTCATTGTGCGCCGGGTCGAGCTTCAGCGCCTCGACCTGGCGCCCGAAATCTATAGTAACCAGGGCGGTAATGTCGGCGATTGTGAAGCGCGGGCCGGCGACGGACTCGCGGCCGGCGAGCTGCTGTTTGATCCACGCGAGCTGCTCCGCGATCGCGTCGCGCTGAAACTCGGCGTACTCCTTGATCTGCTTCTTGATCCTCGCCGCGGCGAGCGGATGCCGATGCTGGAAGGCCTGCAGGACCGGGATGTAGAGGTTGAACTCGATGCGCCGCTCCCACATCAGGATCGTCGCCTGCTCGCGCGCATCGCGGCCAAGCAGATTCGGCCGGATGCAGCCGCTCGAGGTAGAGCGCGATCGCGTCGGACTCGGCGAGGTAGCTCCCGTCGTCAAGCTGCAGCACCGGCACGCCGCCGGCGGGATTTATCACGAGGAACTCCGGCGTTCGCGCCTTGCCCGACAGGATGTCAACCTGCTCGGACGGGATTGAAAGGCCCTTTTTTCGGCGGCGAAGATGCGCACCCGCCGAGGGCTCGGCGCTCGGGTGAAATCGTAAAGTTTCATAGTGAAACCAGTTAAGGTTTCCGCGAGGCCCCAATCCAGAGGCCAGTTTATCTATTTTCGATGGTGCCACTTCTGACGCCTCGATCTCCTGCGCGTCAGGGTTTCGCTACCTCAGATTCTCGGCGAAGAGCTTGAGCGCGTGCGACCAGGCGTCTTTGGCCTCATCTGCGCGGTACACATCGGTGCGAGTATCGTTGAAGAATCCGTGCGAGCATCTCCGGTAGATTTTGACCTCGCCCTTCTTAGCGAGCTTCTTCAAATCCTCGGCAAGGCGATTCACGTCCTTCAACTGGATCCATCCGTCATTCTCGCCGTACGCGTAAAACACGGGGCAGTTGAGACGCTTGAGCGTGGCGCTCGGCGGGATCTCGCCGTAGAAGGGCGCCGCAGCCGAGATCTCCTTCGATTCGCACGGCAGCGCGAGCGCGTAGCTACCGCCCATGCAAAAGCCAATCACGCCGATCTTCGATGATCTGATGGCAGGCTGCGCCCGAATCCATGCGACCGTGGATTGCAGGTCGGCGAGACCGTCCTCCTTCTTGAGCCCGCTCATGAGTTGGCCCGCGGTATTCGGATCGCTCGCGACCTTATGGCCCTGGCGCGAATAGAGGTCGGGTGCGATCGCGAAGTAGCCCTCGCGCGCGAAACGCTTCGCGATGTCGCGAATATGATCGTTCAGGCCCCACCATTCCTGCACCACGATTACTACCGGATGCGCTCCACCGCCTTGAGGTTCCGCCACAAACGCTTTGAGCTCACATGCCTTGCCCTTGAAATTCACGGCGCGAGTCGTGACCGCTTCAGAAGCCATCGTGATGATACCTCCGTGCTGAATTTGGCGAAGGCGCGAGCGCGCCCCAGGTTAAACAGCCAGTTATTCCGCCGCCGCGACCGGAATGAATCCTATCGTGCCGTTCTTAAGCTTGATCTGCAGGTAGTCGCCGGCGATACCTGTGACGTGAACATACTTTTTGCTCCGCACCTGGGCGACCACAGTACTCGTCTGATCGGGTCCCTGGTAAACGGGGGAATCCTTTGTCAGCAGGAAGAGCTTGTTTAGCGGCTTGATTTTGGGGGCGACGGCACCTGCAGATGCCATCGAAGCGCCCCCGGCGGGCGCGCCTCCGCCGTCTACTGGTCCACCTCCTGCCGCTGGTGCACCGCCCGCGCCGACTCCACCTGCCGGGGTTCCGGCGGCTCCTGGAGCGGCCGGCGTGACTTCAGTTGCGAGCGAGGGCGGCGCGCCGCCTGCTGGTGAGGCCTCCGCCGCCTCTCCCGGAGCAATCAACTTGGGATCGAGCGCGCGTGCCTGATCGTATTCGGCCTTTGCTTCATCCGCCCGATTCGGCATCGCGTTGAGCATATTGGCGAGGGCGTAGTGAGCCTGCGCGTTCTTGGGATCGAGTCCGATCGCAGTGCGAATCTCGTCCTCGGCGTCCTTCAGCTTATTCTCCCTGATCAGATCTTCGGCGAGATCGAGGTGAAATTCCGGACGCTCATCCTCGAGTGCGACCGCAGCGCGATACTGGTTCTCGGCGAGCGGATACTGATCCTGGTCCATGTAGAGGTTACCCAGCGCTACGTGCGTCGCGGCGTTCTTGGGGTCGATATCGAGCACTTTCATGAACTCGACCTGCGCGGGGCCGGGCTTGTGCTCGAAGATGTATAGGTTGCCGAGTGCGATGTGAGTGCGAGGGTCATTGGGCGCTGTCCGGACGGCGTCGTTGTAATCTTTCTCCGCTTCGTTGAGCTGCCCTTTCTGCATCGCGGCGTCGCCCGCCGCTAACTCGTCATCAACTCCGCCGCGATGGCATCCTTGGGCGAGGAGCAGGGCGGTGAGCGCGGCCGCGGCGCCTATCCATAGCGACGCGGTCCGTATCATATTCAGCATCGGAGGCTCCTGTTTAGGGAGAAATGGCACTCGATTCCTGGCCGGAATCGGCCAAAATTTTCCCCCATTATGTTGGAGACGCGATTGGAATGATGTCAAGCTAGCTGACCGCAGCGCACGACGCTGCGGTATAGAACGTCGAGATCAATGGCAGCGATAGAGCCCTCGCATTTGGTAGTGCAAGGCAGGCGCGCGCGTCTTTGGCGTGGCGGGCGTGGTCCGGCGTTACTTCTGCTTCACGCGGGTGGCGGTGAGGCGCGCGTATGTTGGAATCGAATATGGGAGAACCTGGCGGATGATTTCGAAATCATAGCGCCGGATTGGCCGGGCTTCGGCGAATCGGAGGCGATGCCGCGGACGACCTACGATGATCTGGCGCGATGGGTCGAAGATCTTCGCATCGCGCTGAAGCTCGGGCGCATCGCGATCGTGGGCAATTCATTCGGCGGTACGACCGCGCGATTTTACGGCGCTGTGTATCCTAATCGCACGAACCGCCTGGTTCTGATTAACGGCGGCGGCTATCTGCATCCCGCGAGCGGACGTCTCCCCGCCGGCGCTAGCCTGACGCCCAAGCCGGGTATGACACCCGATGAGTTTTTCCGCGAGATGCTAAAGTTGATGTTTCACGACCAGAGCCTGCTCACGCCCGAATTGATCGCGGAGCAGAGCGCCGGCAGTGCGACGATCTTTTCGATCCTCGGGCAGGCAATCATGGGGCCTGCGCCCTCCGCAATCACTCCGCGCGCGCCCACGCTTGTACTGTGGGGCGAGGGCGATCGCTACGTGCCAGCCGCAAATGGCCAGCAGGTCGCGTCGGAGCTGCCGAACGCCGAATTTCGCCTCATCGCCAGGGCCGGTCACATGCCGCAAATCGAGCGTCCCGACGCGGTAATCGAAGCAATTGGCGAATTTCTGCTGCGCTGAAACGTCTCTAATGGGTGCGCCATCAGCGCGTTGGATGGCATAGGGCCGTAGGTTATAAAGAAACGCCGTGCGCTGGATTCTGGTCGTCGCCAAGGAACTCGATCTCGCCAAGACCCGGCTCGGCGCGGTGCTGCCTCCCGACGAGCGGCGCGTGTTGGCTGAAGCGATGTTCAACGACGTGCTGGCAGCGGCCCTCGCGTCTGAGCGCGCGGACCGGGTCGCGGTGGTCAGCTCCGATCGCGCGCTCCTCGCACGTGCCGAGACGCTCGGTGCGCTCGCGATCGACGAGCAATTCCCGCGCGGACTCAACCTCGCGGTCGCACTGGGCACGCGAGAGCTTGCAATTCAGGGCGCCGATACAATATGCGCGGTGCTCTCGGATATTCCGCTGGTGACGGGCGACGATATCGACGCGGTGTTGGATGCGATGCCGCCGGGGCCTTCAGTTGTGCTGGTACCATCGCGCGATTTCTCCGGAACGAATATCATCGCGCGATCGCCCGGGGATATTATCGCGACCCGTTTTGGAACGATGAGTCTAGTTAAACACCTCGAAGACTGCCGCCGGCGCGGCGTTCCCTGCGAAATCCTGCGGCTTCAGCGCCCGGCGCTCGATCTTGACCTGATGGCCGATCTCGCGGAGTTTGTTAGGGCGGCCTTACCCACCCATACTCTCAATCAGTTGGCACGCCTCGGAATTGGACCTCACTGACACTCAGACAGAATCGATGTCGATTGCCGGCTGGATCGAGCGCCTCGGTGCGCTTGTGCTCGACGGTATCGTCGACTTGGGTGATTTCGTCGTGTTTCTCTTCTACTCCCTGCTTTACATCTTTCTTCCGCCGTACAAGCCGCGGCTGTGGATTCGGCAGATTCGGATTATCGGCGCCGAGTCGATCGTTCTGATCGGACTCATCGGCGCGTTCACGGGCATGGTGCTCGGCCTGCAGGGATACAACACGCTGAACCGATTTGGCGCGGCGGGAGCGCTCGGCACCTTGGTCGCGCTCGCGCTCGTGCGTGAGTTGGGTCCCGTGCTCGCGGCCCTGATGGTCGCGGCGCGCGCGGGCTCGGCGATGGCGGCGGAGCTCGGCTCGATGCAGGCAACAGAGCAGGTCGATGCGCTGACCGTGATGGCGATCAACCCTGTGCAGTACCTGGTCTCGCCGCGGATGCTCGCCGGGATCGTCAGCTTTCCGCTGCTGACGACCATTTTCGACGTGATCGGAATCTATGGCGGCTTCCTGGTCGGCGTCGGCCTGATGGGCGCGTCCAAGGGCCCATACTTCAGCGGTATCGCGAGTAACATGGATTCGCACGACATCGCGATCGGGCTTTGGAAGTCGCTCGTGTTCGGGGTGATCGTGATGTGGGTGTGCTGCTACAAGGGCTACAACGCCGAGCGGATGGCGACCGGTGTGAGCCGTGCCACGACCGAGGCGGTGGTCCTCTCCAGCGTGCTGATTCTCGCCTTCGACTATATTATAGGTGCGATTCTTATCTGACGCCTCGATGGCCACTAACGCGACCACATCGAACGGCTTACGCTCCAATGAGATCGAGGTGCGCGATCTGTGCCGCCGCTTCGGCCGCCAGGAGGTGCTCCGGCATCTCGATCTCGGTGTGCCACAAGGTCAGATCACGACGATCGTTGGACCTTCGGGATGCGGCAAGACCGTGCTGCTGAAGCATCTGAATCTCCTGCTACGGCCCGATTCAGGTACGATTACGATCGAGAACGTCGAGGTCACGCGGCTCGGCAATCGCGCGCTCGATGCGGTGCGCGAGAAATTCGGCATGCTGTTCCAGGCCGGGGCGCTGTTCGACTCGATGACGGTGTACGACAACGTCGCGTTTCCCCTGGTCGAGAAGACCACCCTCAAGAGCGACGACATCTCAAATCGCGTACACGAAACGCTGGCTGCTGTCGGCCTTCAGGGGATGGAGCGCAAGTATCCGTCGGAGATTAGCGGAGGGATGCAGAAGCGCGCTGCACTCGCGCGCGCGCTCGTGCGCCGGCCAAAGATACTGATGCTCGACGAACCGACCACCGGTCTCGATCCCACACGTACTGGCGCGATTCACGAGCTCATCCGCAAAACACAGCAGAATTTTGATCTGACGGTAGTGATGGTGAGTCACGACGTGCCGGCCGTGTTTGCGATCTCCGACCGCGTCGCATTTCTCAATCACGGCCAGACGCATCTACACGGCACGGTCGAAGAGGTGATGGCGGCCGACGATGCGGTGTTCAAGCGTTTTCTCGCGGGCCGCGCCGCCGGTGATGACGACGGCGCCTCACTCGCCGGATAGGTAACAAACGATGTACGCAAGCCGCACCACTCAGTTTATCGTCGGAATTTTCGCGATCGTTGGAATCGTCGCGCTGGTGATCCTGGCGCTCTCGCTGGGCAAGATTCCTATACTGCCGCAGCCCGGCTATGTCCTCTACGCTGACTTCGACAACAGCTCGGGCCTCAAGCCAGGGGACGCCGTCGATATCGCGGGCGTTCAAGTCGGAAAGGTCCTGTCAATCAGGTACAAGGATTTTCGATCGCACGTAGCAATGTTTGTCGATCAAGGCGTCGAGGTTGACAAGGACGCGATCGCGGGAATCAAGACCGAAGGACTGCTCGGCAACCGCTACGTGTCGATCGCGCTCGGTCCGAGCGACAAGATGCTCACCGATCATGATACAATTCGACAGACCGAATCTTCGTTCGTCCTCGAGGACGCAATCGGACAGCTAATCAACAACATCGGCAGCGGCGGTGGTGGCGGGGGCAAGGACTCGCCAGCCGAGAAGGCATCGAGCCCCTGCAACTGCAGCGGCCAGAGCGATGGAATCGGGCCGCCGCCCGGAGTATCGGACAAGCCCGCCAATCAGAAGAAGAGCAAATAAAGCGAACTCAGGACACGCGATAAGTGAGTATGATCGATGAAACGAGGAATTTTGAATAGCATAACCCGTGTGAGAGCGGTTCGCATGCGGACGGTGGCGTGGAACGCAATAATGGCGGCGCTCGCGATCGCGCTCCTTGCGGGGCCGACGGCTTCCGCGGCGCGGGCCGACGAGCCGATGGGCGTCGTCAAGGGCACTGTCAACCAGGCGCTCGACGTGCTCCGTAACAAGCAGGCTCCGCTCGCGCAGCGGCAGGATCAGCTTCGCCAGATTGTTGCGGCGAGCTTCGACTTCAAGGAAATGGCGCGATCGGCTCTCGGCTATCACTGGCGACAGATCTCGCCCGCCCAACAGGACGAATTCACCAAGACTTTCGTCGCGTTCATCGAGGACTCCTACCTGAGCAAGCTCAACGAGTTCACGAATCAGCAGGTCGAATTCGTCACCACCAAGAGCTTGGGTCAAGGATATGCACAGGTGAACACCGATATTGTTAAACCTGGCAGCAGCGAGGACGCGACAAAGCTAAACTTTTTACTGGAGCAGGAAGGCTCGACGTGGAAAATCTATGACGTGACGGTTGACGCGATAAGCATCATCGCGAATTATCGTAACCAGTTTAATCGCGTCATGAATAATAAGGGCTACGATACGCTGATAAGCGACCTCAAGAGTAAGCAGGCCGCGCTTGCCGCGTCACTCGGCACCCATTGATTCGCAACGTTGGATTCATTAAAGGCAGCAGGCTAGGTTATTGGACTGGCGCCGGACGAGACGGCCTGGGTAGAGCGTGAATCTCCGGTTGCGCGGCAAACACGAGAACAGGGAGATCCAAATGGAACGACCCAAACTTGCCAGGACGCCGAGCGCGCTTTGCGCGCTGGTGGCGGCGTTCGTAACCGGTTTCTGCTATGCCTCGCCAGCGTTCAGCCAGGACGTGGCGCCGATCACGCAGAATCCCGCTCAGCAGCAGGCCGCCCTTGCGAAACCTCTGCCGGGCGAGAGCAACCAAGTCACGCCCGATCCGCTGAACGGATTCAACGAGGCGATGTTCACCTTCAACCTGAAGCTCGACGACTGGGTGCTGCATCCTGTTGCGTCGGGGTGGGCATACATTACGCCGGAGCCGGTGCGCACCAGCGTGGGCCACTTCTTCAACAACGTTGATGTTATTCCGCGCCTTGCGAACAACCTGTTTCAGCTCAAGATGGCCGAGGCGGGTGTCGAGTTGGCGCGCTTCGGCATCAACAGTACGCTCGGCGTCGCGGGATTCTTCGATCCCGCCGATGCCTTGTTCGGATTGAAGCAGCATGACAATGACTTTGGCCTGACGCTCCGCTACTGGGGCGCGCCGACCGGGCCGTACCTGATGCTGCCGTTCTTCGGACCCTCGACGATCGGCGATACCGTCGGCAAGGTTGCAGACGGCGCGATGAATCCGATGAGCTATCTGCTCCCGTGGTACGTGTCGCTGTCAGCCGAGGCTGGATGGCGGGTCGGTGAGGCGATCAACTATCGCTCGCAGCACCTTAACATGTTCGAAGAGGCTGACCGCTACGCGATCGATCTCTATGGCGCGGTGCAGGATGCCTACCTGCAGCAGCGCGACCATCAGGTGAAGGTGCTGCATGAAGAAGAGTGGTAAACTAAGTTAATTCCGAAACATCGCGCGCCGCGCGGCTTAGATGCGCGCGGCGCGCGACGTTATAGGCCCGGTCGGAACCCTCGGGAAAAGCCGCCTTCGCAGGGTACGTTGACAGCGCGGCGTCGGTCGGATACTTAAATTTGTTCCGGTTATTTCTATGTTCGCAATCGTAAAAACTGGCGGTAAGCAGTATCGCGTCGCCGTCGGCGATCAAATCACGGTCGAACGGCTAGAGGGAGACGTAGGCGCTGAAGTTGCGCTAAGCGATGTGCTCGCCCTCGGCGGCGAGGCTCCCAAGGTCGGCACTCCAACCGTGCACGGCGCCTCGGTAACGGCGAAGATCGTTCAGCAGCCGCGCGGCGCGAAGGTAATCGTGTTCAAGAAGAAGCGCCGCAAGAATTATCGACGAAAGCGCGGTCACCGGCAGGAACTGACCGTGCTCAAGATCCAGGAGATTTCCGCGGGCGCTTGAGCGCCTCGCGATTTCGTTTGAACTCGCGGCCCAAGGCCGCCTAGCAGAGGAGATAAGCCGTGGCGCACAAAAAAGGACAAGGCTCGACGCGCAACGGCCGCGACAGTCCCGGGCAACGTCGCGGAATCAAGATCTACGACGGCCAGACCGTCAAAGCCGGTAACATCCTCGTGCGCCAATGCGGCACGCGGATTCATCCCGGCCGCAACGTCGGTCTTGGCCGCGACTACACGATTTACGCGCGCATCGATGGTGTGGTTAAGTACGAACCGCGCGGCGAGAAGCGGCAGGTCAGCGTCGAACCGCGACCGACCGAGCAAAGTTCCGCCGCCGGGGCCGACGCGTAGCGATTAGCGCATCCGACTTGAGACGCTCAAAGCCCCGCGGCACGCCGCGGGGCTTTTTTGTGGCTATCAACTTTTTCGCCGACGTGGAGGATTCGACATGCGACTAGGACTCGTTACCGGCTATTCGGGCGCGCAGATGGGAATGCCCATGGACGTTATTCTCCAGGCGGAGAAGGCCGGGTTTGATTCGGTCTGGACCGCGGAGGCGTACGGCTCCGACGCGATCGTGCCGCTCACCTGGATTGCCGCCCTGACCAAGAAGATTCGCCTCGGCACCGGAATCGTGCAGATGCCGGCGCGCACGCCCGCGATGACCGCCATGACCGCAATGACGCTCGACGCGCTATCCGGCGGGCGCTTCATCCTCGGCATCGGGCCGTCGGGTCCGCAGGTGGTCGAAGGATGGCATGGCGTGCCGTACGGCAAGCCGCTCCAGCGGACGCGGGAGTACATTCAGATCGTGCGCAAGATCCTCGCGCGCGAGGAGCCGGTCGAGCATCACGGCAGCGAGTTCAATATTCCGTACACGGGCCCCGGCGCGAGCGGCCTCGGCAAGCCGCTCAAGAGTATCCTGCACGGCCGCAAGGATTTGCCGATCTACACGGCGTCGATCAGTCCCAAGGGAATCGCGCTCGCGGCCGAAATAGCTGACGGCGTGATCCCGGTCTGGATGAATCCAGAGCGATGGGACATCTACGATGCGCCGCTCAAGGAAGGCTTCGCGCGCACCGGCGGAAAGAAATCGCTCGCCAATTTCGATGTCGCGCCGTTCGTCAGCTGCGTGATGGGCAACGATATCGAGAAGTGCCGGATGCCGATCCGTGCGATGCTCGCGCTCTATATCGGCGGGATGGGCGCGCGGCAGAAGAACTTCTACAACGACTACGCCAAGCGCCTGAACTACGAAGGCGAGGCGGTGACGATCCAGGATCTGTATCTCACCGGCAAGAAGAGTGAGGCGATGGCGCTGGTGCCGAACAAGCTGATTGACGAAGTCGCGCTGGTCGGGCCGAAGGAAAGAATCAAGGAGCGGCTCGCGGCGTGGAAGGCCTCGCCGGTGAAGACGATGCTGATAAACACTAGCTCGATCGAGACCGTCCGCGCTCTCGCGGACATCGCCCTGTAGGACGAGCTAATCGTGCCTGAACCGCCATGCGATTTATCGACGAAACTCGCATCTTCGTGCGCGCCGGCAAAGGCGGTGACGGCGCGATAGCGTTCCTGCGCGAGAAGTACCGGCCTTTCGGCGGGCCCGCGGGCGGCGACGGCGGCAATGGCGGCAGCGTAATCCTCCAGGTTGACGAGGGTCTCTCGACCCTCCTCGATTTCAAGTATCAGCCGCGCCTTATCGCGCGCGACGGCGAGCCGGGCCGCGGCAAGCAGCAATACGGACATGCGGGCGACGACCTCGTCGTGCGCGTGCCGCCCGGCACCGTCGCGATCGACGATGAATCAGGCGAGGTGCTCGCCGACCTGGTGATTCCCGGTTCGACCGCCGTTATTGGTGCTGGCGGACGCGGCGGCCAGGGCAATATGCACTTCGTCACCTCGACGCGGCGCGCACCGCGAATCGCCATGCCCGGCACCGCCGGCGAGCAGCGATGGGTACGTCTCGAGCTGCGCCTAGTCGCCGAGGCGGGCCTCGTCGGGTTGCCCAACGCGGGCAAATCGACGCTGCTGCGGGCGCTCACGGCAGCGCGCCCGAAGGTGGCGCCCTATCCGTTCACGACGCTCACGCCGAACCTTGGCCGCGTGATGATCTCTGACAACGAGAGCTTCGCGATCGCCGATATTCCCGGGCTCATCGAGGGCGCGCATCTCGGCCACGGCCTCGGCATCCGGTTTTTGAAACACTTGTCGCGCACCCGGATCTTGATTTACGTACTTGATATCGCGGACAAGCCGCTGGGGGCGTTCAAGACCGTGCGCGGCGAGATCGAGGCCTTCGACGCCGAGCTGCTTGCGCGTCCGGCGCTGATCGCACTCAACAAAATTGATCTGCTCACGGCCGAGGACGTTCTGGACGCGGCGCGCGAAGTTTCAGAAGCAACGCATCTCGAGGTGTTGCCGATTTCAGCCGACAACGGACTCGGCCTCGCGCCCCTCGTCGCGCGCGTCGGCGCGATGCTCCGTGAAGCGCAGCAACCATCGCCATGTCCCACCTGACCTACAAGGCCGAGATCGTTGGGCGTGCGCGGCGTGTCGTGGTCAAGGTCGGGAGCGCTGTGCTCTCGGACGAGAATGGCCTTCGCGCTGACGTAATAGATGCGCTCGCTACGCAGATCGAAGCTGCGGTTGCCTCGGCTCGGGAAGTCGTCGTCGTTTCGTCCGGAGCAATTGCTGCCGGCCGTGCCAAGCTTGGCCGCTTTGGCGGCTCATCGATCGCCGAGCGTCAGGCGGCAGCCGCGACCGGTCAGCTCGAGCTGATGTCCGAATGGGCGCGCGCCTTCGCGATCCATCACCGCACCGTAGCGCAACTTCTGCTGACGCATCAGGATCTCGCCGAGCGGAAACGCCGCACAAACGCTGCGCAGACAATCGCGGCACTGCTGGAAGCCGGCGTGATTCCGATCATCAACGAGAACGATACCGTGGCCGTCGAGGAAATCCGCGTTGGTGACAACGACGAGCTGTCCTCGCTTGCCGCGAGCCTCGTCCAGGCGGAACTGCTGCTTATCCTGAGCGACGTGCCCGGTGTGCTGACCGGCGATCCGCGCAAGCGCGCCGATGCGCGGCTCGTACCGCTCATCACCGATGCGGAGGCCGGCATGCGTGGGCTCGTCGCTGAGAGTGCGGGACCGCTCGGCAGCGGTGGGATGGCGACCAAGCTGAAGGCGGCCCGGCAGGCCGCACGCGCCGGAATCGCGACGATTGTTGCTCCTGGCCGCGAGCCCGAATCGATTACGGCCGCGCTCGATGCTGCGCGCGAAATCGGTACTCTGATTGTGCCGGCAGAAATCCGCATGAAGAGCCGCAAACACTGGATCGCGTTCGCGTTGCGCCCCGCTGGTGAGCTTTCCGTCGATCGCGGCGCGGCCGAGGCGCTTCGCACCAAGGGCCGCTCGCTATTGCCATCCGGCGTCCGCGCGGTGCGCGGTGAATTCGGCGGCGGAGACTGCGTGAGCCTGCTCGATCCCGACGGCGTGGAATTCGGCCGCGGGCTCGTCAATTATCCGGCCGCCGATGTGCAGAAGGTGGCTGGGCGCCGCTCGGCAGAGATTCCCGCGCTGCTCGGTTACAAAGTGGCGGACGAAATTATCCATCGCGACAACTTCGTGCTGCTCAAGGAAATCGGATGATGCTGGAAGACGAAATTGTCGGCGTGTTGAAACGCGCGCGCGCCGCGGCGCATCCGATGGCGCTCGCGACGACCGAGCAGAAAAATGCGATGCTCACGCATCTGGCCGGCGCGATCCGGAAGAATGAGAGCGCCATCCTCGCGGCCAACGCCTCCGATCTTCGCCGCGCTGAGAAGGATGGCCGCGCGGGAGCGTTCCTCGAGCGCCTCACGCTCAACCCGGGGCGGATTGCCGCGATGGCGAAGTCGGTCGAGCAAATCGTAGCGCTGCCCGACCCGGTCGGCGCCGTGATCGAGGAATTTACGCGTCCCAACGGACTTCGAATCCGCAAGGTGCGCGTGCCGCTCGGCGTGATTGCGATTATATACGAGTCGCGGCCCAACGTGACGATCGACGCGGGTGCGCTGGGTTTCAAATCGGGTAACGCGATCGTGCTGAGGGGCGGGCGCGAGGCGCTCGACGCCAACTCATGCCTCGCAGACCTGATTTCAGCGTCTTTGAAACATAGCGGGCTGAACAAGGACGCCGTGACCTTGATTCGAAATCCCGATCGCGAGGCGATTCAGATCATGAAGCGACGGCCTGATCTGATCGAGCTGATCGTTCCGCGCGGCGGCAAGGCGCTCAAGAACGCGCTCGAAGGATCGGCCGTGCCGCTGATGCCGCACTACGACGGTATCTGTCACACCTACGTTGACAAAGCCGCCGACCTCGCGATGGCCGCCGAGATTTGCTTCAACGCCAAATGCTCGCGCCCATCCGTCTGCAACGCGATGGAGAACATGGTCGTGCATTCGGCAATCGCGGACAAATTCCTACCGCTAATCGCGGAGCGGATGGTCGCGGCGGGTGTGGAGCTGCGCGGCGATCCGCGCGTTTTGAAGATTCTGCCGCAGGCGCGCCCAGCCTCCGACACGGAATTCGATACAGAATACCTGGATTTGATTCTTTCGATCGCGGTCGTCGATTCGATCGACGAGGCGGTTGCGTTTATCGAGCGCCATGGATCGCATCTGGCCGACGCGATCGTGACCGCCGACGAAGCCGCGGCGCGGCGCTTT
>JASHQJ010000318.1 GCA_030037595.1 Candidatus Binataceae bacterium | reverse complement strand
AGGGCCTGGCAGCACTGGTGGCTGCGCCGACTTCCGGCCGCGCCGTTCCCAGTTACGAGTCGGGAGGCTATATCGAGAAGCTCCCTACCGATCCGTGGGGCAACCAGTACGTCTACCAGAGCGACGGAAACACCTACACCTTGAAGTCCTACGGCCCGGACGGCGTCGAGAGCGGCGACGATATCGACGGCAGTCAGTCGTAACGATGCCATGATTCCGACCCCGCGAAGCGATGCGGGCCGCGACCGCCGAGAAGCGCGGCGCCCTGCCGCCGCGATCCGCGGCGAGAGCGGATTTACGCTACTCGAGCTCGCGATAGTGATGTTCATCATGGGCCTCATGCTGTCGCTCGTGATGCCGTACCTGGGCGGGTTCCGCTACGCCAAGCTGAAGAGCGAAACGCGCCGCCTGGCGGGCCGCGAGTCGTATCTGTTCGACGAGGCATCAGGACAAAAGGTAATGCTGCGCCTGGTGTTCGATATCGATCATGACGGATACTGGGTGGCGCGCTACGATCCGTTCTCGCCTCATCCTACGGACAAGGAACCGGTCTTCACTCCGGACAAGGGTCCTGGCGCGCAGCCGGTGCAGCTGCCGCCGGATATCCGAATTCGGGACGTCACCGTCGAAGGAATCGGCACGACCAACGAAGGTCAGGCGTTCTGCCAGTTCTATCCTGAGGGTTACGTGGACGCGACCGTTGTTCACCTGATGGACGCGTCGGGTAACGTGATGACGATCGCCCTGAATCCACTCACCGGCCAGGTCGAGATCGCCGCGGGCGACGTCGCGCCCCAGAAGATGTACACGCAATGACTCGCGCCCCGGCACCCATCGTTTCGAACTCGCCCAGCGGCTTCACGCTTCTCGAGGTGATGGTCTCGATCGCGATTCTCGGCATGGGATTGCTCGCGCTGCTCTCGCTGCATCATCAGAGCATGCAAAGCGTGATCGCGGCGCAGGACGAGACGCGAGCCGCGATGCTCGCGCAGGTGGTGATGTCCGATGCCGAGCTCCAGCGCTATCCCGATGACGGCGTGACGCACGGCGACTTCCACGAGCTGTACCCAAACAAGTACCCGAACTACAGCTGGCAGCGGATCGTCACCGAGTCCGGAATCTTCCCGGATGTTCGCAAAGTTCGCGTGATCATCTATTACGGCCCGAATGCTTCGCGCACCTTCGCTATCAGCGAGTTCCTGCATAACCCGATCCCGCCGGAGGAAATGCAGCAGATGCAGGGCAACCCCGCGCAGCAAGGCGGCGCTCCGACGGGTCAGATGTCGCGCCCGCCGCAATGATGATGAGCGACTATAAGAGCCGCCCCGAGTCCGGTTTCACATTGCTCGAGATGATGCTCGCCGTGGCCGTGCTCGGCATCATGCTGGTGATGCTGGCGTCGTCGTTTCACACGATCGCCGCGAGCAAGATTCACGCGGAAACCTCGATGTACACCGATCGCGCCGGTCGCGCCGTGCTCTGGGAGCTCAGCAACGAGATCCGTTCTGCCGTACAGACGCCGATCGTGCCGAGCCGCGTCGTATTCATCGGCGCCGGACACTCGCAGTTCGGAAACACCGCCGACACCCTGACAATATCAACTCTCGCCACGAGCCACGGCCGCGCACTCTCCGCCTACGGCGCGGAAAATATCGTGACGTGGAGTTCCGACCCCAATCGCGACCATCCGGGATGGCTTCTGCTCAAGCGTTCGCAGCAGAGCGGCCTGCTCGACGCCGTTGTCACCAACAACGCCGTCATCCTGGCGCCCAACCTGCTGTCACTTCACCTGCGCTACTTCGACGGCCAGGAATGGCTCGAGAGCTGGGATTCGGCGAACATGCCGCCCGGCCGCCAACTACCCGTAGCCGTGGGAATCGACATGCAGATGGCCACGCCGACGGGCGGCGCGATGAACTTCTCGACCCAGGTCATGATTCCTATGGCGGTGTCGCAATGGTAAGGCGCGCGCGAACCAACCGGCGCGGCGTCGCACTGTTAGTCGTGTTGCTCGGCCTCGCGCTGATGACGCTGATAGTCGTCGATTTCGCCTCCGAGAGCGGGCTCGGATTTGTTTCAGCCGCGAATCAATCGAACGAGGTCCGCGCCTATTACCTTGCACGCTCGGCAATCGGCGTCGGTCTCGCGTTGCTCGCGCAGTCGGCGCGAATCCAGGCGATGTCACAATCACAACAGATTGCAGACACCTTGCAGGACGTGTGGGCAGTGCCTTTTCCGCCGCTCGCGCTCGACGGCGGCCAGGTTTCGCTCGGAATCGTCGATGAGGCGCGCAAGGTCAATATCAATCTGTTGATCACCAATGACGGCAAGGTTAATCCGCAGCAGGAACAAATCCTCGAACGGCTGCTCACCATTCTGAACGTCAACCCGCAGATTATCCCCGCGATTGTCGATTGGCTGGACCCCGACAGTATCGAATCCCCCGGGGGCGCCGAATCGGACTACTACCTTGGTCTCAAACCGCCCTACCAGGCGCGCAACGGTCCGATGCCCACGATCGGCGACCTCAGAATGATTAAGGGCGTCGATGATGTCGTCTTCAACCGCATCGGCCCGTTCCTCACCGTGATGCCGGAGACGCAGGTCAACGCCAATACCGCGCCGCCCGAAGTGCTGGCCGCCCTCGATCCCGAGCTGATGGAAGATGACAAGGCGGTGAAGGAAATTCTCGCTGCGCGCGCGATCCGCCCTTTCACTGCTGTCACGGACGTGGCAAATTTGCCCGACATCAGTTCCTTCGGAACCCGGCTGACGCAGGTCTTAACGGTCCGCAGCCAATTCTTTACTATCACGGGGATGGGGACGTTTGCGGGGGCGCGGAAAATCGTGAGTGCGACGTATCATCGTGAGCAGACTGGCGTCGGGACGCTCACCGTCTGGCACGAGGACTAGGGCCCTGCAGGGCAGATGGCGCAGCGAATCTTAGCGATTGAGTTGGCAAGTGATCGCGTTCGCGCCGCACTCGCGGAGCGGGCCTGGAGCACCTTTCATTTCGTCGGCACCTACGAGAAGGTCCGCGCCAACGACGAGCCTGATCTGACTGGCGCGCTCTCGCGCCTCGCCAACGAGGTCGGCAACGTCGATATCGTGCTGTCCGCGCTCTCCGGCAACCTGGTAGTGAAGCGCCTGCTCGAGATGCCCTTCTCAGACATGCGCCGCCTGCACCAGGTCGTTCCCTACGAACTCGAGGAGCATCTACCGTTCCCGGTAGATGACGGCGTGGTCGCGTTCGCCCGCGTCGGCAGCGAGGACGACAAGACTCTGGTGATGGCCGCGATGACGCGCAAGGCCGACCTCCAGGCGCACATCGAGATGCTCGCCAACGCCGGGCTCGATCCCAAAACCGTAACGCTCGCTCCGCTTGCGCTCGCCGCCCTTTTCGCCCGCGCGCGCAACGGCACTGCGCCTACAGCGCACATGGTGATCGAGGCCGATCAGACTTCGACCTCGATGGTGCTACTCGATTCGGGTGGCATGCCGCGCGCGATTCGCACCCTCAACCGCGGTCTGCTGAGCGCCGACGGCACCCCCGCTCCTTCTGACGCCTCGAATGCGATCGTCGCGTCGCTGCGCCAGACACTTTTGGCCCATAGCAGCGAGGGCGAGCATGCCGACCTGATCCTCACCGGCACCGCAGCATCGACACCTGCGGTGCGAGCGATGCTCGGTGATGCGCTCGCGGTCAAGGTGCGCGACGCGGCAGACTTCGACCTCAGCGCGATGTTCGAGAATGGCCGCGCGCCGATTGGCGGACGCTTCGCCTCGTGTGTCGCGTTGCTGCTCGGCGAAATGCCGTCGCATCCGGCCGAGCTGCTGAATTTCCGCCAGGGCGAGTTCATATTCCGCGGTCGCGTGCGCGGCGGCCTCATGCCCTTCTACACCTCGGGCGTGCTCGCGCTGGTCGCGATCGCGCTCGCTTTGGTGCATTTCGGCCTCGGTGTGTGGGCTGGAGTTCACCGCCTCAACCAGATCAACGCGCAGATCGAACAGGTCGTCACCCCGGCGCTCGGTCCGATCGATCCTGCGACCGCGCGTGCCACGCTCCGCGACGGGATCATCAAGATGGACAAGCGGCTCAAGCTGATTGGCGGCAACCTGGCCAATCATTCGCCGCTCGAGACGTTGACCGTGATCTCGCGCGCGCTGCCTTCGCGTTTTCCAGTAGAGATGGAGGACTTCCAGCTCGACGAGAGCGGCGTCCACATGACCGGCCTTGCCGACTCCTACGCGACGGTCGATCAGGCCAAGCGCGCGCTCGAGTCCAGCGACTACTTCGGCGCGATCGAAGTATCGCACGCGAAGGCCGGCTCCGACGCGAGCAAGGTTGAATTCAGAATCGACGCGACGTTTAAGGATAGCGTCGGGAGAGGGGACTGAACGATGCTGCGCGACCTCTTTGAAAGCATGATGGAGCGCATCCGCACGATCGTTGTTCCACTCGCGCGGCGCGGCGTTTCTAGCGCGGCCACGTTCATCGGTCCCTATGCGCGGCAGGTGCGCACGCGCGTCGATCCATATATCGAGCAGGGCCGCGCGCGTTACCAGAAGCTCGAGCCGCGCGAGCGCCTCCTGGTCCAGGTCGCAGCGGCGCTCGTCGGCGTGCTCGTGGTGTACAACTTCGTGTACCTGCCGATCATCGGCATCGGCACGACGCTGCAGGACAAAATCGCGCAGCGCCAGCGCGATCTCGTCGACGTTCGCCGGCTCGTCGCGACATACAGCGCGCTCACGACCGACGTCGCGACGGCCGAGAAGCGAACAGTGCCGCTAAGCCGCGACTTCTCGCTCTTTTCGATTATCGAAGGTGCGATGACCAAGAGCGTTGGCCACGACAAGATCGCATCGATCGCCCCCGGTACCGATCGCAAGGTCTCCGACAACTTCACCGAGTTTAGCGTGCAGTTGAAGCTCAACAACGTAAGTCTCCAGCAGGTGGTTGACGCGCTCTACAGCATCAGCAACCTGCCGGTGCCGGTGGGGATCGATAATCTCCACATCGCGCGGCGCACGCCCGATACCCACGCCTTCGATGTGGACCTGGAGTGCGTGGCGCTGGCGCGCAATGGCTGATTCCCGCGCGCGCGGATTCTGGCGCGCCCATCGCGTAAAAATCGTCTATACGCTCGCGGGGCTGCTCCTCTTCCTCGCCTTCATCGTGGCGTGGTTCCCCTACCCCGAGGCGCTTTCGGACGCGCTCGCGCCGATGGGCTACAAGATATCGATCGGTTCGCAGGGCTACAGATTCCCGTTCGGCACCGCGCTGCACGATGTAACGATCACGTCCGCCGCCACGCCCGGTCCCGTGATACTGACCAGCACGCGCGTGGTCGTCGCGCCCTCATTCATTTCGTTCCTGCTTTTTCATCCCGGGATCCGCGTCAAGGCTGATCTGTTCGGCGGCGTGATCGATACCACCGCCCGCCCGAACAACGGCGGCACGGCGCTCAACTTCGGTTTCGACGGCGTGCAGCTCGAGACGCTCAAGCTGCTCACCGGCTATGGCCTGACGGCGAGCGGCAGCCTCTCCGGCGACGGCAAGGCGTGGCTCACCCAGGGCGGGATCAACAGCGCCACAGGCAATGCCGATCTAAAGGCCGCCGACCTCAAGATCGCGCCGCCCGCGCCCTTTCCTGCCGTTTCGCTTGGCCAGGGCGAGGGATCATTCGCGCTCGCCGATGGCATCGTGAAGATCGCGAACTTGGAGACTCACGGCGGCGATATCGCGCTCACTGCCAACGGGACGATCAACCTCGCCGACAGTCCGAACGATTCAACGATCGATATCGAGTTCACGATGATCCCGACGCCCGACGCCGCCGCGCGGCTCGGCCCGCTCTTGGCCGGTTTGCCGCATCCGCCCGGCCCCCAGCCCTATCATCTGCGGGGAACCCTCGCGGCGCCCGCGATCATGTAGCTCTTACGCGGGCGCGCTCTCGAAGAATTTCAGCACCGCTTCCTTGTAGTGCTTGTCGCCGGGCGCGTTCAGGTGGTCGCGCCCCTCCAGCTTCACGAGCTGACTGCCGGGAATCGCATCGCGAAGCTCCTCTGGATTTCCCACCAGCAAATCCTTCGTGCCAATCACAATCAGCACCGGCACGCGGCTGTCATGCAACTTCGCGAGCTCCTCCACACTTGTATCCGGCCGATGCGCTCCCATGCAGGCCGCGAGCGCCTTCAGGTCGTTTCGATTCAGCTCGGCGAACTGGCGGAACAGCTTCGCCGTCGCACTCGTGATCGTCTTCGGATCGTCGGCGAGCAGCGCCTCGACAATCACCGGGCGATTCGATGTCACTCCGCTGTTCGAAGGCGCGCCGATACCGCCGAGCACAACCGCGCGGAGCCGCTCCGGATGCGACATCATGAGGCCGAGTGAGATTCGCGCGCCCATCGAATAACCCATCAGCAGCGTGCGCTGGATGCCAAGGTGATCGAGCAGCCGCATAACATCGCCGCCCATCTTCTCGCCGCTGTACGATTCGCGATCGTGCGGCTTGCCGCTCTGGCCGTGCCCGCGGCAATCCATCGCGATCACGCGGTAGCGCGGCGCGAGCGAGGTGTAGCATCCCGTGATGCCCCAGTTGTTGCTCGCATTCGACGCGAAGCCGTGCACCAGCACGACCGGCTCGCCCGCGCCGTTCTCATCGTAGTGAATCTGCACGCCGTCGGAATCGAAGAATGCCATCGTCGATGCTCCCTTCGCGCTCGATATATCGCCGCCGCGAAGCCGCGGCAACTCGCGGCTTGCGGGCGCGGCCGCTTCGATACAAAATCGCGCATCGCTCGCCGAAGAGGATTTTAAGTCGTGGACAAGAAGCTCGGACTACATACTTCACTCACCGCCGGCCCGCTCCAGGAGCGCTTCAAGCTGCTAAGCGAGGCCGAAGACCTCGGCTACACGTCATTCTGGATCGCCGAAGTCTCAGGCCCTGACGCGATCGTCAGTCTCGGCGCGCTCGCCGTCAATTCACGCAAGGCTGAGCTCGCGACCGGCGTGATCCCGATGCAGATTCGTACGCCAGGCGTGATGGCGATGAGCTTTCTCACGATCAACGAATTCTCCGGCGGCCGAGCGATCGCGGGGCTTGGCGTCTCGAGCCCGATAATCGTCGAGCGCTGGCACGGCGCGTCCTACAAGAAGCCCGTCACCGCGATGCGCGAGTGCGTCACGATCATGCGCCAGCTCTTCACCGAGGGCCGCTCCAAGTTCGACGGCGAGGTTTACAAATCCGATTTCCGGCTCGGCATGCGCATTTCCGCGCCGCGTCCGCCGCGCATCTACCTCGCGGGGCTGAACGAGCCGATGCTGCGTCTCGCGGGCGAAGTCGCCGACGGCGTGCTGATGAATTATTCGCCGCCCGAGGCCGTCCCCGAGATGGTCAGGCATATCCATGCCGGCGCAGCCGCCGCGGGCCGCGATCCCAACGCGATCGACGTCGGCATCTACATCCGCATGTGCATCACCGAGCAAGAGGACAAGGCCATCGACGCGTTCCGGCGTGAGCTCGGGAGCTACGCCTTCGTGGACAGCTACAACAAGATGTTCGCGCGCTACGGCCTCGCCGATGAATTCATCGAGTTCCGCAAGCTATGGCGCGAAGGCCAGCGCGACGAGGCGCCGAAGCAGATAAGCGAAGCATCGTGCCGCAAGATCGCGGTGTTCGGACCGCCCACAGCCGGGCGCGATTTCGTCGCGCGCTTTCGAAGCGCCGGCGTGACGCATCCCGTCGTGTTCCCGATTGGTCCGGCGCAAACCAACTCCCGCGACTATCCGAATACGATGCGCGCGCTAGCCGGCGCGTAAGCGCCGCGCGCGAAGCCTGTGATGGATCTGGAATGAATTTATGACCCGGCAAGGCTGGCGCGCGTCGAAGCTATTTGCTCCCTTCCCGTGCGGGCGTAGGGGGTTTAGGTCGAGTCTTTAATTCCAAGAAAAAAGACGAATCCGACCTAACCCTCTTTCCCTTCCCCCAGGGGAAGAGAAGTTTGACGCACCCGGGCCGCATCATTCCGCAGGCAAACGCTCGGACGCAGTCCCTGTAGTGATTTCGACGATTCAATTTCTGGACGCGCGCTCAGCGGCCCTTGTAGACGGGCTTTCGCTTTTCCATGAACGCGCGCGGGCCCTCGCGTGCGTCCTCGGTCCTCATCACGACCGCAGCACATTCATTTTCGATCTTGAACGCCTCTTCCAGCGGACGGCCCGAGGTTCGCCGCACGGCTTCCTTGATCTTGCGAACCGCGACAGGACCGTTCTCCGCGATCGTCGCCGCGAGCTGCTCCGCGCGCGGCATTAGGCGCTCCGGCGGCACGACATAGTTGACGAGCCCGAGGCGCCACGCCTCGTTCGCGTCGATACGATTACCGGTGAGCAAAATCTCCATCGCCTTGCAGTAGGGAATCTGCCGCTGCAGCCGCGCGAGCGAGCCTGCCGCGGGCACAATCGCCCACTTCACTTCCTGCAGGCCGAAGCTCGCGTTCTCCGACGCGACGCGGATATCAGTCGCCTGGATCAGCTCCATCCCGCCGGCGATACAGAAGCCGTTGATCGCCGCGACGATAGGCTTGTCCACGTTGAAGCTCCGAAGCAGCGCGGAGTCGGCCAGGCGGCGGTTCGCGAGCAGCTTGTTGTCCCACTCGTCCTCGGGCTTGCGCGCGCCGGTGAAGAGCGGAATCAGGCGGCCGAGATCGGCGCCCGCGGAAAATGCGACCTTGCCCGAACCCGTGATTATCACGGCGCGCACGTCATCGTCCTGATCGATCTCGTGCCACGCCTCGCCGAGACGCACAATCGTCTCGGGGTTGAACGAGTTGTGGACCTCGGGCCGGTTGAAGGTGAGATAGGCGACATGGTTGCGTTTTTCGAAGAGCAGCGCGGGCATCGCGGGTTACCTCTGAGCGAGATTGGTGCGCCGAACTTAACACCGCCCGCCTTTACGGGAAACTTTGGCCGACTATATGATCGGCGTGTGAAGACGCCACGACCACTCCTTCTTCGCCTTGGGCCGTGCACCGCGGCATTCGGTGTGATCGCAGTCCTCGCGACGATCGCGGCGGGTCTATGGGCACAGGAGGTGCCGCGCGTCATCCCGCGTCGCGCGACGGTCGATCGGCCGCTCGACGAGGCCTACGGCACGCTGAAGCACTACTTCACCGATTCGTCGCTGAGCCAGTTCACGCTGCTGACCGCTGACGACAAGTCGCACACGCTCGTGGCCAAGCGGTCGGGTCTCGGCCCCAATGACTGGAACGAGCTTGCGTTCTGTAAGACCGGCGGCGAGCAGATGGTCTATACGTTCACTGCCGGCACGGTCATCGTGACGGCGAAGATGGACGCCTACGGAAAGCATAAGACATTCGTGTCGGTAAGCGCGGACTACCACGGGACATACACGCTCGCGCTCGCCTCGAAATCGACAGATATCGCCTGCCTGTCCAAGGGCGTGCTGGAGAACAATCTGATCGCGGTGGCGGGCGGCACCGCTCCCGCACCCCAGCCCTGAACAGCCACTAAGTTCGCACCTTAGTTGCGAATCGCTTCGACTTGATCACTCGCCGCGTCGGATGCGCTTTGGCTCGCTCGGGATGACGAGGCGAGCGGCTTGCTCTTGGATGTCATCCTGAACGAAGTGAAGGATCTCGCACGGTCCTCCGTGCGCAAACACTGAGAATCCGGAGTCGGATTTGAAGGACGAGTGCGTCGAGACTGTTATTCGTTCGTTACGCCCGCCGAAAAATGCGGCGGGCGACCTCCTCCGACTCCGCTCGCATACTCGCTTCGCTCGGGATAACAGCAAGATGCGGCTCGCAGACTTAGTGTTTTGCAGAATGAAGTATTGAGCGTCACCCCGAGCGAGCCGAGGTGCTAGCAAGGCGAGGAGGGATCGACGCGAAGCGATTCGCTGCAGCAGGCATTTCGTCGGTCCACCCTCACCGTGGTGGTGTCGGCCGCAGCGGCCTCAGATCCCTCGCGCAGCGCTCGGAATGACTCTTTTGGCGTCGATCCAGGTTTGAAAGTCCCCAGACGAATTCCGATGGACGATCGCACTATCTGATTCGCTTGGCGACGATGCGCGCCAGCGCAGCGGCGTTGCGCGTGTGGTTGACGTCTTCCTGCACCATCACTGTGAAATAAGTGTTTCCCTTCATCACACCCACCTGGGCGCATTGTTCGCCACAATTGTTGTTCTCGTATGCCTTGTCACCGATTCCGCTTAGCGGGACTGTGGGCATCCCGTATTGCTGTCCCGTGCTGACCGCTTGATCGAAGTCGGCACGTCCGCCGTGAACCATAAGAGTCACCGTCGGCTGTTCACCTTCGAAACCTGTCGTCCGGCTCGCGAACATACAGTCATCCGGAATACCCGTGTCCTGTCCCTGCACCGGCATACCCAACACTGCCGACACATCGCTGGCAGTTAGCAGGCCGGCGCACGAGGCTGCGTGCGCGCGCGGGCCGATCCCAAGCGCGATGATGACTGCGACGGCTGCCAGCTGTGATTTTGTTGGGAGCATGGAAGTCCTCCGTCCGACCCCGTCCTATTTGGCTTTGATCCTATCTGCCGCCTTGCGCGCGAAAGCCGTCGCCCACGCGCCGAGGTTGGGGTTGGGGCTGTAACTTTGCAGTCTGATCTCGAAATAGGTGCCGCCTTGGAGCACCTGCACATCGGCGCCCGCCGCCACCACGGTCAGGTACGCCGCGTCACCGATGCCGCCCACGCTCCGGGTATGTCGCCCGGGCCCAATCTTGTCGAACTCCGCGCGTCCGCCGGTGTGCACGATGGTTATCTCGATGTCGTACCCCTGCTTCCCCTGCCCGTTGTACTGGCACTGGTTGATTAGCTGCGCGCCTGCAAGCGGCCGCATCGGCCCGCTCCCCTGTTGCGTGAACGGCTCGCCCGATATCGAGACGAGATCGGCGGCCGTGAGCAGCGCGCAGGCATTCGGGCCGTCTATTTTGCAGGACGGATGCCCATAGTAGCCGCAGGGACCGTTGATCGCGTCGCCGCTGTCGCTGATGCGGATCAGTTGGCCAGGGTCGCTAGAGCCGGCGAGCGAGCGGCCTGCCAAGGTGAGAATCGCCATCGCCGCCGCCACGATCGCAAGCGCTCGCGGAGAAGTCATGGCGGAATTACCTACTTTAGGGGCACGTAAAAGGCCAGCGCTCTCCAATCTGTGCCGATCTTCGCAGTTCATTTACTTTCTGCTCACCGGATGCTCGTAACCGAGCCGAGGCGGCCCTATTTGCCGCGGAGTGACTGCATTGACCGCCTAACAGGCGTTAGTCTAGATTCGTCTGAGAGAGGCAATGAAGGCGGGAGGTGAGTCGCCCGGGCGCCGAGACGCCGAACTGTCCGGTCTCAAGCCGCCGCCCACTCCGCCAGTCCCCACACTTGAATATCCCGATTCGCATCGGCTCCGCTCGCGCGACGTCTTCCGCCTAATCCCCCGGATCTGGCCGTTCGTCCGCCCCTACCGCAGGCACATCGTGTTCCTCGTGCTGATGAGCGTGCCCTTCCTGCCGGCCGGGCTGCTCGTGATCGCGAGTACGCGAATCTTCTATGACGTCGTCGGCAACGGCCATCCGCTCACGCGCGGCGAGGCGCTGCTGATCCACGTGCCTCTGACCGCGACCCGCGAGACCGTGCTGCTCCATCTGATTGTGCTCTGGGCGATTATCGGCGCGATCGCTGGCCCGCTCGGGGCCGTCGCGATCGGCTACGTCGTCTGGCTCCTGCAGCGCATCACCAATCTCTTTCGCGTCGATCTCTACAGCCGGATGCAGGAGTTGAGCGTCCGCTTCCACGGCGAAGAGAAAATCGGCGACGCGATGTTCCGGATGTTCCAGGACTCGGCCGCGATTCCGCAGGTTATCGACGCGTTGATTATCGAGCCGCTGATGCTCACGCCGATCGTCATCGCCGAGATTTACTGGCTCGTGCGCTTCAACCCGAGCATGGCGTGGATCGCGATTGTGCTGATTCCCGCGTACCTCGCGCTCGCTATTGTTTACAGCCCGGGGATGCGCCGCGCCTTTATCAGCGAGCGCGAGGCGACGGCGCAGGCCACGACGCGTATCGAGGAAACGCTGTCGTCGATCAAGACGGTCAAGGCGTTCGGCACCGAGCAGTCGGAGGGCCGCATCTATGCGCGCGACAACTGGGCCGCGTTTCTCGCGGCGCGCGGCGCGCGGATGATGCTGGTGCGGTATCGCGTCGCGTCCAACACAATCCTCGCGCTCGGCGAACTTGCGGCGCTGTACATCGGCGCGCGGCAAGTGCTCCTCGGGGGCGCGGACGGAGTTTTTCGTATCGCAGTCTCGCTCGGCACCTTCCAGGGTACGATCACGGTCCTCAAGCGATGCGGCAAGCGGATGCACGACCTGGCGGGCCACTGGGGCGGGCTGCAGGATACGACGGTCGCAATGGCGCGCGTGCTAGAGATGCTCGGCAGGCTGCCCGAGGCGGATGTGCATGGCGGCGCGCATCTACCGCCGGCGAGAATCGGGAGCCTCGCCTTCGAGCGCGTCAGCTTTGCCTACGATCCCGCCGAGCCTGTGCTTCGCGATGTGAGCTTCGAGGCGCAGGCCGGCACGATCACGGCGCTGGCGGGCGCGAGCGGCTCGGGCAAGAGCACAATCGTTTCGCTGGCGCTGCGCTTCTTCGATCCGACTGCGGGGCGAATCACGGCGGGAGGCGTCGATATCAGCCAGTTCCAACTGCCCGCGTGGCGCGGCCAGATCTCCGTGGCGCTGCAGGAAAATCCACTGTTCACGGCGACGATTCGGCAAAATATCGCCTACAGCAACGAGGGCGCGAGCGAAGAGCAAATCCGGACGGCGGTCCGGCGCGCAGGCCTCGAGAACTTTGTAGACATACTGCCGGACGGCCTCGACACGATGCTCGGCGAGAAAGGCGCCAAGCTCTCCACTGGGCAGGCGCAGCGAATCGGCCTCGCGCGCGCGCTACTGCGTGATGCACAAATCCTGCTGCTCGACGAGCCAACGGCGGCGCTCGACGGCGCGACGGAGGCTGCGGTGCTGCGCGGGATTCGCGAATGGGTCAACGACGCGCCCGCGCGCCGGATGGTGATCATCGCGACGCATCGCCGCACCACTGCCGAAGTCGCCGATCAAGTCTTCGCGGCGGCCGATGGACGCCTCGTCGCGGCCGACGTGAGCAGCTTCGGCCGGCCCGCGCTGGAGGCGAGTGATGCCTGAGCAGGTCGTCATCACGCGCAACGGCGCCGTGCCTCGCGGCGCATCACCGGCGAAGAACTCGCGCGAAGGCCACCTCTATGCCGCTGAGGAAAAGCGGCTTTCTGCCCGCCAGGCGTGGGAGACGCTCCGCAAGAGCTGGCCCTTCATCAGCAAGGAGCGACGGCTGGTCCTGCTCAAGTGCGGACTTATCATCTTCAGCCTCGTTTTCTACCTGACCTCGCCGTGGCCGATGAAGATCGTGATCGACAATGTGATTGATCGGCATCGGCTGACGGGTATCCCAGCCGATATCCTGCTGCCGCTCGTCGGAACGAATCGCGCTGCGCTGCTCGCGGTGGTCTGCCTCTATCTCCTCGTGACCTTGATCCTGATTGGCGTTGCGGGCGAGCCGCCGCGCGCGCTCAGCACGGGAGTCGGCGGACCGGGCCTCGACCAGGCCGGCTCGACGATGAACGATTCGAACGCGGGCGACAGCAGCTGGAACGGGCTCTTCGGCTACTTCGAAACCGCGATCACGATCGATTTGACGCAGCGAATCAACCAGGCGGTGCGGACCGCGGTGTACGATCGTTTCCTCGCGGCGCCGCTCGGACTCTACGCCGATCAGAAAATTGGCGACGCGGTATTTCGCGCGATGCATGACAGCGCCGCGATTGGCGACCTGCTCTATAAGGGAATTATCGCGCCGCTCGCGTCGTTCGTGATTTTCGTCTGCACGCTGGTGATCCTGTGGGCGCAGTTCAGCACCGAGCCGCTGATCCCGATTATCGCGATGCTGACGCTGCCGATCGTCGCGCTCAGCTCGGGCGTCTTCGGCCGGATCTTTCGCACTCAGAGCCAGCGCATGCGCGAGCGCGGCAGCGATGTGATGGCAGCGTTCGAGGAACGGCTGACGCAAGTTCAGCTAATCAAGGCATTCGGGCAGGAAGCGCGCGAGAGCAAACAGATCGATGCGGCGAGCTGGGGTTCGTACCGCGCGGCGCTGAAACTGTTCGCGTACGGCCTGGTTTGCATCATCGTCGTGGTGCCGCTGGTCGTCGCGCCGATCATCGCGCTCGTTTATCACCTGATGGTGCAGGTGATTCACGGGCAGCTCACGCTCGGCGACGTTACCCTGCTGCTGAGTTACGGCGGCCTGCTGATCACGCCGATGTCGATCATCGGCAGCACGTGGGCAAGTTTGCAGGTTTCGGTCGCGGGTCTCCGTCGCGTGCATAGTGTGCTCGACAGCCTTCCAATCGATGTCGCGCCGACGAATGGCGCCGCGCTTGATGCGCCCGTTAAGGAAGTTGAGTTCCGCTCCGTCGCGCTCGGTTATGGCGGCGAGACTGTGCTGAACAACGTGTCACTCGACCTGCGAGCCGGCGAACTGACGGCGATTGCCGGGCCGAGCGGCGCCGGCAAGACCACGATCATGTATGCGATCCCGCGCTTCATCCCGCTGAGCGCCGGCGACGTGCTGATCAACGGCAAGTCGTTCGCGTCCGGGATGCCGCATCAGATGCGCGAGCGAATCGGGTTCGTGTTTCAGCAGGAAGCGCTCTTCTCTTCGACGATCGCGGACAACATTCGCTACGGAATGCCGGGCGCGAGCGACGAGGAGGTGGCACGCGCCGCGGAGATGGCGGGTGCGGCGGAGTTTATCGTGCGCCTGCCGCAGGGATACGCGACGATGCTCGGGCGGCGCGGCGCGCGGCTCTCGGTCGGCCAGAAGCAACGAATCGCGATCGCGCGCGCAATGCTTAGGCATCCGGATATCCTCATCCTGGATGAACCAACGGCGCCCCTGGACTGGGGCAGCGAATCCTCACTGGTCGTGACACTGCGGACGCTCGCACGCGAGAGAATCGTCCTCGTCGTGGCGCATCGGGCCGAAACGCTCAGCGCGTGTGACAGGATTTTCTTCGTCAATGACGCGACAATCGCAGCGTCCGGCAGCCATGCCGAACTCCTGCGATCGTGCCCGGCGTACGCAGCCTATCTCGCCCGCACACGCTCGGAGATCCCGTCCTGACCCGGCATATCGTTTGCTCGTTCCGCGGAGGGCTCGGCGTTGGGCGCGGTCAATTTGTGCGCATCGCGCGTGTCGAGCGGCAGCCGATGAGCACTAGTGTCGTAGAAATTAGCAAAACGGCGCCTCTTTGGGCGGCCTACCGGTCGCGCGACGGCGCGTTCGACGAGATGCTCGATATCTCGCGACGGCCAGAATCGGGCTGCTCGGCTATTGCCGCGGCGCTTTTTGCGATGCCACCGAGCAGGCTCGCGGAGCTCAGCGATCGCGCCGAGCAGATGTTCCGCCGGATGGGCGTGACCTTCAACGTCTATGGCGAGCAGGCCGGGACGGAGCGGATCTTTCCGTTCGATCCGGTGCCGAGGATTATCGACGCGGCGACCTGGGCTCAGCTCGAAGCCGGACTGATCCAGCGCGTCAAGGCGCTCAACGCGTTCGTCGCCGACGTTTACGGCGAGGGCGCGATCATGAAGGACGGCATCGTGCCGCGCGAACTCGTGCTCGGATGCCCGCAGTTTCGCCGCGCCGCGCTCGGTATCAAGCCGCCGCACGACAATTTCATAACAGTCGCGGGGATCGATCTGGTGCGCGGCGCCGACGGCCGTTTCTATGTGCTCGAAGACAATGCACGCACGCCGTCGGGCGTTTCATATGTAATTGAAAATCGTGTCGTGATGACGCGGCTGATGCCGGACCTCATCCGCGCATCCCGCATCAGAAGCGTCGAGCGTTACCCTTGCGACCTACTGACCAGCCTTTGCGAAATAGCGCCGGGCGGAAAATCCGATCCGTACATCGCGCTGCTCACGCCCGGGCCCTACAACTCGGCATTCTTCGAACACGTCTTCCTGTCGCAGCAGATGGGAATCGAGCTGGTCGAGGGACAAGACCTCGTATGCCACGACCATAAGCTCTACGCCAAAACCGTTGACGGTCTGAAACAGGTGGACGTGCTCTACCGGCGCGTCGATGACGACTTTCTCGATCCGCTGGTGTTCCGCTCGGACTCGATGCTCGGAGTGGCGGGCCTGACCTCGGTGCTTCGCGCAGGCAACGCGGTGATCGCCAACGGTATCGGCACGGGAATCGCCGACGATAAGGCTATCTACGCCTACACGCCGCACATGATTCGCTACTACCTGGCCGAGGAGCCGATCCTGCCGATCGTCGAGACGCTGTTGCTGCGCGAGCCCGACATGCGCGATACGGTGCTGCGCAATCCCGAGCGCTACGTCGTCAAGCCCACCGGTGCCTCGGGGGGATATGGCGTCGTGATCGGGCCGCACGCGAGCGAACAGGAACTCGAAAAGGTGCGCCAGCAGATTCTGAAAGACCCCGAGGCCTTCATCGCGCAGCCAGTCGTTCAGCTCTCGGTGCACCCAACGATCGTGCACGGTCGCGACGGTTCGGCGCGGCTGCAGCCGCGGCACATCGATTTTCGTCCGTTCGTGCTGCTGGGCGCGAAGGCGCGCGTGCTACCGGGCGGCCTCACGCGCGTGGCGTTGCGCGAAGGTTCACTGATAGTCAACTCGTCACAAGGCGGGGGCAGCAAGGACACCTGGGTGGTTGAGGCGTAGTGCTGCGCCGTATCGCGAATCATCTTTTCTGGATGGCGCGGAATCTGGAGCGGGCCGAATGGCGCGCGCGCCTGGTTGACGTCAACTATCACCTGCTGATCGAGACGCCCCCGCGCGGGACTTCGCCATGGGATCCGATGCTCGCGATATTCGGCGAGCGCGCGCTGTTCGCCGAGCATTACGCCACGGCGGATGAGACCTCGGTGCTCAAGTTCATGACGATCGACGCCGAGAATCCCAATTCCATCCGCGGTTGCATCAATCTCGCGCGCGAGAACGCGCGCTACGTCCGCCATCACATCTCGTCGGAGCTTTGGCTCGACATCAACACGCTCTACCTGAACGCGGCTGACTGGACGCCGGCGATGTTCGAGTCGCCCGGAGTCTTCATGTTCTTCGCGGACCTGAAGGATTGCTTCTACCGCATCGCGGGCGTGCTGCAGAGTACGATCCCGCGTGACCTGTCGTACGATTTCATCTGGCTGGGCATCATGCTCGAGCGCGCCGAAGATGTGTCGCGCATGCTCGACGTCAAGTATCACTTCCTGTTGCCGCAGCTCGAGGACGTGGGCGGCCCGCTCGACATGCAGCAATGGGCGGCGGTGTTGCGGAGCGCATCGGGACTGGAGGCCTATAGGAAGCGCCACGGCAACCTCATTCGCCTCGACAATATCATCGACATCCTGCTGTTCGATTCGACGTTTCCGCGCTCGGCGAAGTTCGCGCTCGACGAAGTGGCGGGTGCGCTCGATCGGATCGGACGCGGCGCCGCGTGCGAAATGAAGCGCGGGACGCCCGCGCTCAGCGATCTTCGCGCCGAGCTCACAAAGCACACGCCGAAGGAAGTGATCGAGCAGGGCCTGCATGAATTTCTGCTCAAGATCCAGGACTCGTGCGCCGAGCTTTACGGACAACTGGTTGAGCAGTACCTTACGGTCGACTAGGCGATGTTGCTTCGCATTTCACACACCACCAGCTTCATCTACGAGAAGCCGGTTTACCAGTCGCAAAATGAAATCCGCATGCATCCGCTCGACGGGCCGCATCAGCGTCTCGTCGAGTTCGAGTTGATCATAAATCCCGAACCATCAACTCTCGAATACGACGATTATTTCGGAAACCGTGTGCATGCGATTTCGATTTACGCACCGCATCAGGCGTTGACGGTCGAGGCCCGTTCGATGGTCGAGCGCGATCCCGAGCCGATGGTCGAGGCGGAGCCGGTTCCTTTCAGTGAATACCTGTTGCACGACGCGGAGCGCGTGAGCCGCGAGTACGATTATCTCGGCGCGAGCCATCACGTTCCGTTCAGCAAAACGCTCCGGCGATTCTTCTGGATGGTGCGGCCGAATCCCGAGGAAGGCGTCGCTGGCTGGACGCATCGCGCGGTCAAATTCATCCGCGATCAATTCATCTACGAGCCGGGCCTGACGAGGGTTAACTCGACGGCCGACGAGATCCTGAGCATCGGCGGCGGCGTGTGCCAGGACTTTGCGCATCTGACGCTCGGCGTGCTCAGGCTTGCGGGCGTGCCCGCGCGCTACGTATCGGGATATATCGTGCCGCCGGCCAAGGCGGCTCCCGTCGAGGAGATGAGCGCGCAGGCAAGTCACGCGTGGGTCGAGGCCGAACTGCCGGGACTCGGATGGGTGGGGTTCGATCCGACGCACGGCTGCCGCGCCGACGAGCGGCACATCCGCGTGGCGATCGGACGCGACTACGCCGACGTTCCTCCGCTGAGAGGCGTTTACCGGAGCCTCGGTAGCAAGCAGCAGATGTCGGTGGACTTGCGCATCGAGCCGGTCGGCGCATCGCAGTCGCAGCAATCGCCCGGTCAGCAGCAGAAGCAATCTTCGGGCGGACAGCAGCAGTAGATTCTATCTTCCCACGCATCGAGCTTGCGTCTCGATCCGGCGCGCCAGACTCGCTAGTCTCGGCTAGCGGAAATGATCCTGATTGTCATATTCCGCGATGCGCCAGCACGGAGATTCCCGCACGAATGCGGCTCCCGCAGCCAATCCTGGAGTCACTGATGGCATCGGTGGCGACGCTACGCGAGCGCTGTTTCAACGCGTATATCCGCTCCGCCGGTGTAGCGAGGCGGCTCGCGATGCTATTCACCTTCGGCCTGATCGACAGTGGCCTTGATGATCCGCGAGGCACTTCGCGCCTGATCCGGCAAACCTATCGAAGCCTTCTGGCGCGCGATCCGGAGCCGTCAACACTCGAAATCTGGACCGTGATGCTCAACTCGCGGCAAAAGGATTTTTCCCAGCTCCTTAGCGCGCTCCTCGAGAGTGACGAATTTGCCGCACACGCGAGCGACCTGATCGCCCGCAGATTGGACGGACGCGAAGTGGCTTTGGTCCATGACCATTCGCAGTATGGCGAGGTTCGCCTGCTGATGCGGGCGATGATCAACGCCGCGGCGAAGTACAAGATCGTGGTCGACGTCGGCGCCAACAGTGTCGTCGGGTCGAATTCGTTCGATTTGCTCAAATACTTCGGCTGGCGCGGGTTGCTGATCGAACCGAATGTTCAACTGACCGCGGAAATCAATTCAGCGTTCGCCGGACTCGACTATAAGCTCGTGCCCACCGCGGTCTCCGACTATGAAGGCACCGCCACGCTGCATCTCGGAGTGAATAGTGCGATCTCGTCCTTGAATCGCAACTCGGTCAAGCAATGGGGCGCGACACGCGGCGAGGTCGAGGTCTCGGTTCGGCGCCTTCCGCCGATACTCGAAGCGCACGACATACCCAGGGATTTCGATTTGCTGTCGCTCGATACTGAGGGCGAGGATGCCAAGATTCTCAGCGACGTGTACGCGAGTGGCTATCGTCCGCGATGGGTGATTATCGAAGCGTACGAAGCTTCCAAAGTGAAATCGCTTGCCGAGTTGCCGCTCAGGCCGGACGTGGTTGAATGCTACAGTATCGTCGCACGGACGTATGCGAATCTCGTCCTGAAGTCGAACGCTTGAGTACGATCCGCGCTAGGCCGCTAACTTGCTCGCGATCAGCGGCGGCATCGCCGTGAATTCCGGCCGTCCTGGCGCGCCGCGCACGATACGCTTTGCCCATGCCGCGGCGATTCGCCCGAGGAATGGAAGTTCGAAGAGCGCCGACGGCGCTTTTACCATGTTGACGACTTCGCCGAGCCGTTCCGCAATTGCCGGATCGTCAACCTGGACCTCGAACAATCGGCCCATGATCGGATCGAGCAGGCGGCTGATGAACGGACGATGCCCTTCGACGCCAGGAATGCGAAAATCGACGCCGGTCGAAAGGCCCCAGGGTTCGCTCTGGAAGCGGGCCTGAGCCGCGAAGAACTTCCGCGGAAGCTCAACGTCGCGGATACCATTTTTCTTGAGAATGTCGCCCAAGATCAGAGACGAGAGCGCGCCCGACGTCATGCCTTGGCCGTAAATCGGATTGAAGGCGCAGACCGAATCGCCCAGCGCGACGAAACCATCGAGGCGCGCGTTCCATTTCTCGTAGTGACGCCATCGATTCGCCATCTGACGATACGAATAAACGCCGGAGAGCGGGTCACTCAGCGCGGCTTCACGCGCGATGATCGGCGAGCGGAGCTTTTCCAGCATCGCCATGAACTCGCTCTCGCCGCTCGGCGGATAGTGACCGCCGACGCCGCCGAGGGTGACGATCATGCGCTCCCCTTCGACCGGAAACATCACTCCGCCGATCGGCGTCGCGCCCGCGACCGGATCGATCCATGCGCCCTTCCACCACCATTCGCGCGGCCGGCGCTCCGGATGCCCTTGGAACCATCGCGATGCGTACCCGGTGTGCGAATCGACCACCTCTTCGCTCGGCGCCGGCAGTCCAAGCGCCGTCAGCCAGGCCGGGACCTTTGTCGCGCGCCCGCTCGCATCGACGACCAGGTCGCCGGTAAGTGAGTATGCGACGGCGCCGTCGCGCGGCACGACTTTGACGCCGGTCACCCGCGGCGCTTCGCCGCGCGCCGCCTCGAATCCAATCGCCTCGGCCTTTTCGATCAACTCTAGGTTCGTAGTCCGGCGCAGCAGCTCGCGCGCGGTCGCCTCAATCAGAACGCGGCTCGCGAACAGCGTGGTGAGTCTGTTGGGCGCGCGCTCGGACCATCCGTCAGCCCGCAGCGCCGCAAAGTCGAGCCCGAAGTTGATCTCGATCGCGCCTTGCTCGAGCATTCTCTGTTCGAAACCTGCAAAGAGATTCTCCAACTCGATCCGGCCGCGCATCAGGAGCGCATGGACGTGCCGGCTTTGCGGAACGCCGGGCCGCTCGTGCGCGCCGACGGGATATGAATCGCGATCGATTACGGTCACACGATCGTAAAACCCGCTCAGGACGCGTGCCGCACAAAGCCCCGCCATACTGCCGCCGATCACGATCGCATGTGAGTTCGTCGTCAAAACTGTTCTCCTTTTCGATGCTCAATCAGCCGTGGCGAGCCTTGCGTTCGCTAAGTCCGTGCAAAATCACATCGAGCGTTTCATTGAGCACAGGGTTGAGATCGATTTCGCGATCGCTGCGGACCCACGCGTAAATCACCGCGAAAAACGAAGCGGCGGCCGTGAGTGCCGCCACCCTCGGCTCGAGACGCTTTCGAAGCTCGCCGCTCGCCTGGCCACGGCGAATCACGGCGGCAAGCAGCTCAACCAGGTCACGCGCGTGCTCATCCTGTTGGCTCAATGCCGGTCGGCGCGTCACGATCTCTCGCACCAGCATCCGCACCAGCTCCGGATGACGTTCCGCGCGCTCCGAGAGCATCGTGAATGCCATCCGGATAGTGGCTGTAGCGCTGCCACGCGCCGCGCGAATGGCGGCAGCCAGCTCCTGGTTGGCGCGCTGGCCATATTCGGCAAGCAACGCTTCCTTGGCGGGAAAGTGGAGAAAGAAGGTCGCCCGCGCGACATCGGCGGCCTGGCAGATTTCGTCGATCGTCACCGCATCGAAACCGCGCTTTAAAAAGAGATTCATCGCGGCCGTGTAAATTTCAAGCCGGGTGCGCTCTTTCTTGCGTTCGCGCCGCGAGCGGCTCGGGGCGGAGGAACTGTCGATACCAGACTCGGCCATATTCCTATACTTGAGTCTATTATTTTACTTGAGTACGCGAATCAAACGGCCGCAGTTTTGGTCCGCCCCATTATCGGGTTAAAATGAAGTGCGTATCGGGCGCGCACACTGACGTACTCGCCAGAGCGGCGCTAAGGCAGGACAGATTGTCTAACGAGCAAAAAGGTTCGGACAACACAGGATTCCAGACACGCCAGCGCGTCGTGGTTGACTTCGACCTCATCCGCAAGATGGCGGCGCAGAACTTTCGCGACCTGGGTGGCCATCCAGCCGAGGGTGGGCGGCGCGTAAAGCGCAACCGAATCTACCGCTCATCGCATCTCGCGGAACTACCGACGCATAGCCCCGTCACGCAACTCAAGTTGAAAACCCTCGTGACGCTGCAGAGCCGGATCGAAGTGGAGCATCTTGGCGCTCCGGTGCCTGCGTCGCGCCCGGAGGTGCGATGGGAGCACATTCCGATGGGCGACCAGTGGTTCAGCAACACCGGTTTCACGCGCATCAGCGCTCAGCCCGGCAAAGAGCACCTCGCGCTGGTCATGCACTTTCGCGACGATTGGCGCACGTTCTTCAAGCTGCTGGCTGAGCGCGAAGTCTATCCCCTGCTCTTTCACTGCTCTGCCGGTCGCGATCGAACGGGCGTCGGTGCGGCGATGATACTCTCGCTGCTGGGCGTCGATCGCGCACGGATCGTCGCAGACTTTCTCGTCAGCAACCAGACATTTCCGCGGATGCCGCTCGCCCCCGAACAACTCGACCCGGTGTTTGAGACGATCGATCAGAACGGCGGCATCGAGGGCTTCATGCGCGAGCTGATCGGCCTCGAGTCGCGCGAGATCGAGATTATCCGCGAAGATTTGCTCGAAGATTAATTTCAGCCGTCGCGCCGCTCGCGTCGATCGATTTGGGCGTCGGTGTGCCAAGCTGCGCGCGCGACCGGGCGCACACGAATCATCAACACGTCGCGGGCCGATTCGCCGCCGCTCAGCACGAAGGCGACGCCCGCCGGCATACTTACTTCCGTGGTCATCGACGAGCCGTTCCTGTCCCGGAAAACCACCTGCATCGCGATTCTTCCGTCGTCGATCGCATGCGCGCGCACGCTGACTGTCCCACCGCCCGGCAATCTGAACGCGGCAGGCTGTCCCTCACCAATCTGTTTATGGCGGCGACGAACCGTCACCGCATCGGGCAGGAGGGGACTTGCTGCTGCAATCGAGTCGACGCGAACATCCACTAGGCTCCCGGCCGGCGCGCTCGACCGCGCAATCGCGCCGCGCATCGCGAGGATGCAGAAAGCAACGACCGCGAGCTTCGCGATTTTTTCGAGGACCGACTTGGCGAACCCCTCGAGCTGAGGGATTTGGGTGATCTTACGGAGTTCCTCGCCGATCCTGGTGTAATCGGCTACCTGCGCGACACAGGTCGTGCATCCAACGAGATGAGATTCGAGTTGCTGGCGGGCTGGTGTTTCCAGCTCGTCGTCGACGAGCGCGCCCAGCCTCAGACCCATCTCGTTGCAATCGGCCATTGCGTTGAATATCCCCACA
>JASHQJ010000317.1 GCA_030037595.1 Candidatus Binataceae bacterium | reverse complement strand
CCGAACGAGGTCCACTTCTGGTGCTCCAATTTTGCGGTGATTCGAGAAAACGCGCAAACGCTGTTGCACGCTTCGTGGGCAGCCGAATTAAACCCTCTCTTCTTCGCTGCCCAAGCAGACCTCGCTCGCGGCTGGTTGCTGGCCAAGGAAGGGCAGCCGCACGGAATAGCGGTGATTCGCGACGCGATGGCGAGAATGGCTTCGACCCGCTACGCCCTCTTACGGCCGATGTTCGGATCGATGCTGGCGGAAGCATGCGCGTCGGTCGGCCAAATCGACGAGGCTCTGAGCGCGGTTGACAAGGTACTTCCGGTCGCGCAGACCGAGGACCGTTACTACGAAGCGGAACTGAATCGCCTGCGCGGAGAATTTCTGCTGATGCAGGACGCCTCGAATGCTGCGCAAGCCGAGCAACTCTTCCGCACGGCGATTGAGATTGCGCGCGGCCAGGAGGCGAAGTCATGGGAACTGCGTGCCACCATGAGCCTCGCGCGATTGCTGAACAAGCAGGGTAAGCACGTTGAGGCGCGCGCGATGCTCTCCGAGATCTACAACTGGTTCACCGAGGGCTTCGACACCGCCGACCTGAAGGACGCCAAGGCTCTGCTGGAGGAGTTGTCAAACTAGCGCTCACCGATTCTCGTTCCGCGCTGCGCGGCCAACCCCCCATCGATGCTTCATTTCCACGTCGGATACTTCAGCCGCTCCTCGTCTGGAACATGGAACTCCTTGCCGAGCTTCGTCTGTTTGTTGCGTTTGTCGTCTTCCCTCAGCTCGAGCATCACTTTCAGGGTCGGTAGGATTTCGTGGATGCGGCACTTGCAGCCTGGATCGACGCACGGCCGCCGTATGAGCTCCTGAACCGCCCTGGTCACAATATCCCGCGTGATTACCGCCCGCTGACGCCGCGTCGAATGTTCCTGAAAATCGAGAGACGAGGCGTGGTCGGGGACCGGACGGCCCACCATTGAAAGCGCGATCTACACTATCGACCCCATCATATCGGGCGCTGCTCGTCGCACTGCTCGCGCTCGGCATCGCGTGGCGTCTCACACGATATCTGCTCAGGATGCCGCTCTGGGGGGACGAGGCGTCGCTCGCCGTAAATTTTCTCGATCGCGGCTATCGCGAGCTGCTGGAGCCGCTGGCAGTCGCCCAAGTCTCGCCGATCCTATTTCTCTGGGGCGAGCTTGCCGTCCTTAAGGCCGCGGGCACCTCGGAACTTGCATTAAGATTCCTTCCGGTCGTCGCCGGTGTAGCCGCCCTACTGCTCTTCTGGCCGCTAGCGAGGTTCGCATTCAAACCGCTCGCCGAGGGGCGCACCGCGGCCGTTATCGCGACCGGTATTCTCGCGGTTTCTTACTACCCGGTCCGTCACGCGTGCGAGGTCAAACCCTACTCATGCGATTTGCTGGCATCAGTATGTCTTCTGTTGCTCGGGATGAAGTGGTTGGCCGATCCTGAGCCGCGCTGGCCCAAGATTCTGCTTATCGCGTTGCTGCCCATCACGCTCGGTATCTCTTTTCCGGCGGTTTTCCTTGCAGGCGGGATTTTTATCGCCTTGGCTCCTGGAGCCGTCCGACGCGATGTCGGCCGTGAAGCCGCCTGGCTCATCGCATATGCCGTCGTGCTGGGCGCGTCATTTATCGTGTTCAATCAGCTGAGCGATGTGACACAATTTCAGGCGAACGGTACGGCGCTCACGACCTACTGGAAAGGCTCTTTTCCACCCGGGGGCGTGTGGAGCTTTTTCGTTTGGTTACTCGATATTCACACCAGCAACCTGATGGCCTACCCGATTGGCGGAAAGCACGCGGGAAGTATCGTCACAACGATCTTCTTCGCGATCGGGACAGGATACCTGCTTAAGACGCGGCACTATTCTTTGTTGATGATCTTGCTCGCACCCTTCGCGCTGACATTCATCGCGGCCTGTCTTCATCGCTATCCCTACGGCGGCAGCGCCCGTATCTCGCAGCATCTGGCGCCTGCGATTTGCCTGCTAAGCGGCCTCGGCATCGTGGTCATCCTAAGATTATTGTTTCCGCTGACATCTGGTTATCAAATCGGCATTCGCGCGTTATGCGTACTGCTCGGCGCGATAGCGATCGGGGGCATCGCGAGAGACCTGCGGCGTCCTTATAAAAACATCGGCGACGTTCGCGTGCGAGAAGTCGCGAACTGGATTTTTTCATCTCCTGACTCGGTCGTGACAGTTCTGAATGCGCGCGACACGGTGCCGAGCGACTTCCAGTGGTACCTCGGCCGTCACGGTTCCTCGGTGTCTTGGTCGGGCCGCTTCGACATTGATCGTCTGCGGCGAGAAAACGTGAGACTATGGGTGGTCGATTTTGAGCCCCAGCGTGATGCCGGACAGCGTGTCGCAGAACTTTTGGACCATACCGGTCTCGAGTATGAGCTCATTAAAAACGAATCCATTACCATGCTGATCGGGCCGCAGGAATTGCCGCCGACTCACGTCGAAATATTTGAATTAATGCCGCGTGCAGCCGTTATGCACGGCGCTCCTTGAGCGTGCCTCGCCTTGACAGTCGGAGGCGGGCGGTCGTTGAATCCGATCACGAGGCGCACGCCATAGGAGGCAACTTCGATGGATAGGGTAATCGATGCCGACGGCCACGTGGTCGAGCCGCGTGAAGTGTGGACCTAATACGCCGAGCCCGAATTCCACGATCGGATCATCCAGGTTCGGCGTACGCGCGGGGGCCGCGATGAACTCTGGATCGGCGGCGAGAATCGAAGCCGCCCGTCTCTGCCTGTCGCGGCCTCGATGATCCCCGGCGGACTGCGCGATCTCGAGCGTGCGCGCGGACTCACCTGGGACGACGTTCCGCCCGGAGGCGGCGACCCGCATGAGCGGATCAAGGTGATGGACGCGGAGGGAATCGACGTCGCCGTCCTCTACCCGTCGCTGTGGCTGCTCTACGGCGATCTCACCGACCCGAAGCTCGCAGCCGCGGCCTGTCGCGCCTACGACGACTGGATGGCCGACTTCTGCCGCGCGTATCCGAGGCGCCTGTACGCGGTCGCGCCGATGCCGCTGCAGGATGTCGATGAAGCGGTGCGCGAGATGCGCCGCGTCGTGCGCGACCTCGGCTTCAAGGCCGTGTTCGTGCGCCCAAATCCGTTCAACGGCCGGCGTCTCAACGATCCCGCCTACGAGCCGTTTTGGCGCACCGCTGAAGAGCTCGACGTCGCAGTCGCGGTTCATTCGAGCTTCGGCACGCGGATGCCGACGATGGGCGCGGACCGTTATCACGATCCATCTCGGCCTGTCTGGCGTCTCCGCGTTGACTCGCGAGGTCACCGATTCTCGTTCCGCGCTGCGCGGCCAACCCCCCATCGATGCTTCATTTCCACGTCGGATACTTCAGCCGCTCCTCGTCTGGAGCATCGAACTCCTTGCCGAGCTTCGTCTGCCGATTGCGCATGTCGTCTTCCCTGGTCTCAAGCATCTGCGCCAGGGACGGCAGCATTTCGTGTATGCGGCACTTGCAGCCTGGATCGACGCACGGCCGCCGTATGAGCTCCTGAACCGCCCTGGTCACAATATCCCGCTCGTGATTACCGCCCGCTGACGCCGCGTCGAATGTTCCGGAAAATCGAGAGACGAGGCGTGGTCGGGAACCTCACCGATTCTCGTTGCGCCGCCACCGGCCAGCCCCCCCATCGGGCATACCGTACGCCATCCCCAGCTTCGTTCTCCTGTCCAGCTGGTCGTTGCTCCTGAGTTCGAGCATTTCCTGGAGCTTCGGCAGATATCGATGTATCGGGCATTT
>JASHQJ010000316.1 GCA_030037595.1 Candidatus Binataceae bacterium | reverse complement strand
CGCGAGCTTCAGACCGACCCGATCGATGGCCGATACACCGCGACCTACGAAACTCTCGTCAAGAGCGCGGCCTGGCAGGAGAGCTGTTGGCGCCAGTTTACCGTGGTTAACGGCCGCATCCGCTGGCTCGAGTCATCCACGGGTGATGTCGGCCTGATGCAGGTGAACAAGCGCGTATGGCGCGGTTTCTACAGTATTCCGCGGCTTGAGTGGGACGTGCTGTACAACGCAGGAGCCGGCGCGGAAATCCTGATGCGGATGCTCTCCTACGCGATCGACGCGGGGCACGGCGGTGTCGCGCCAGATTCGGCGGCGCGCTCGGCTTATGCTGCCTACAACGCCGGCCCGCGCGCACTGCATCGATGGGCTAGGCATGAACCGCCGGATTTGAGAGCGATCGACGAATCGTTCTGGTCGAAGTACCAATCCGTAAAGCGCGGCGATTCGATCGACATCGTGAGTTGTGCGGAGAACTGGGGTCACGCGCCGGGTCATTAGCACTGAAGCTCTTCGCCGAAAGAAGCGGCGAGTCTGGAGGACATAACTCGTGGAGCAGGTCATCTACGCGAGCAGTTCAAGGGGAGCGCCGCGCCGAAAGCCGGAGCCACCGGAGTTATCAAGGCGGCGACGTCCGCATCGAGCTGCACGCTGAGCTCGATCGTGAGCGCGGCTGGGATGGGCGGCACTCTCGCGGCGGTGCCGGGCGCCAAGGCGGCGTTCGAGTCGGAGGTTACCCTCACAGGGGAGACATCGTTCAGCGAGAGAGGCACGATTCGCTTCGACTCCCTCCGGCTCGCTATCTATATCAACGAGGCTGGTCAAATCCTCCCCTCGCCTGAGATCTCAGTGCCAATGCACGAACTCTGGCTGTATCGCAACCCGGAAACCCTGAAGGCGGTCATCCGTGGCGTCGAAGAAGCTCGTGAAGGCAAGCTAGCTGACTTGGGATCATTACAAACAGCACGCGGAAGACGACATCGACTGAGGGAGAGCGGTGGCGTGGCGAGGTTTCAGTTATTGTTCACGCCAGAAGCGCGATCAGCGCTTTTGTCTTTGGCGAAAAGTCCGAGTTCGTCGAAACGGCTCGGCGCCGTCCGGAAGAGCTTGGCCGTCTCGAAACGAATCCACGCCATCCGGGCCTTCAGACTCACGAATATGTCAAATCGATCGGACCGCACGGCCAAAAGATCTTTGAGGCTTACGACGAGAATCGGACGCCGGCGGCATTTCGCGTGTTCTGGTGCTATGGACCTGACCGCGGCAAAAATTACGCTTGTAGCGATTACGCCGCATCCGTAGAGACCATCTGCCTTTGACGGGTTTGGAAAGCCTTTGATAGCATCGCGCGCTCGGAGTTCCCCTGATGGCGATCGAGAAGAACGAACTGCGGCGGGTGATGGGCCATTTTGCGACCGGAGTCACGGTAATCACGACGCTGCGAAAATCGGGCGAGCTGCATGGGCTCACGGCCAACGCTTTCACCTCCGTTTCGCTCGTGCCGCCGCTCGTGCTGGTGTGCGTCGATAAGAAAGCCGAGAGCTACCCTTGCTTTGAAGAGAGTAAGGTCTTCACAGTCAATATCCTGGCTGCGGACCAGGAGGCGATTTCACGCCGCTTCGCCGTGAGCGGCGGCGAGAAGTTCCAGGGCATTGCCTATCGCGACGGCGCCAACGGCGCGCCGATTCTCGAGGGCACGCTCGGCTATATCGAGTGCCGCGTGACGACCGCCGTCGAAGGCGGCGACCACACGATATACCTTGGCGAGGTTGAGCAAGCCGAGACACGCGAAGCCAAGCCGCTGCTGTTCTTCCGAGGCGGATATCGTGAAATCGGCGACTAGTCGCGCGAACGAATCGAACTCCTCTGGCTAATATTCCGAAAATCGAGCCGTCAACGTTAAGCGCTTCCGCTCGCCTGCCGGGGCTAAGCGTCTTTCTTCCCTCGCATAACGAAGAGGGCAACGTCGAGCGCGTAGTGCGCGGCTTCATCGAAGTTCTCCCGCGCTTCGCGCATGACTACGAGGTCATCGTGGTTAACGACGGCAGCACCGATCGCACACGCGAGATTGCGGAGCGCCTTGCGGCCGCCGATCCGCACGTGCGCGTCGTCAACCTCGAAGTCAACCAGGGTTACGGCGGCGCCGTGATCGCCGGGGTGCGCGCCGCGCGTATGGAATACGTGCTCCTTGCCGACGGCGATGGCCAGTTCGATCCGGCCGATATCGGGAGGCTGGTGCCCTATGCTTTCGACCACGACGTCGTCGCGGGCCGCCGGGTGCATCGCGCTGACCACCTGATGCGGCGGCTCAACGGCCGGGCATGGACGATACTGGTGCGCGTGTTGCTTGGGATCACGATTCACGACATTGACTGCGGATTTAAGCTCTTCCGGCGCGACCAGCTCGAGGCGATCAAGCTCCGCGCGCGCGGCGCGATGATCTCGACCGAACTGATGGCGCGGCTGACCGGTGCGAGTGCGCGCGTATGTGAGGTGGACGTGAGCCATCTGCCACGCCTCGCGGGTGAGCAGTCGGGTGCAAACTTCAAGGTGGTGGCGCGCGCGTTCAAGGAACTGTTTGGCCTGTATCGCGAGCTACAATCCGAGCGGACTGCCCAGCCTAGACGAGGCTAGAGGAGCACGGGGGCAGAGGAAGCGGATGTCGCAAAGCGGTTGATCGAATAAACCGATTCGTTCATCGGTCAGGTGCGACGTTCAAAAATAGCCCGTCCACGCAATTGAACTTGCCGACATCACGTGGCACGGCTATAGCAGTAGGGGACTAACGTGACTGCGGTTCTATCAAGGGCCGCCCACTTCAAGGAGATCCACTAGTATGAAGCGCACCTTCTCAATTCTCACTGCCGCTCTTTTCGCTGGGGCGCTGGCGATCCCTGCCCTTGCGCAGGACACGAGTTCCCCTGCGGCGGCGGGCAGCATGGCCGCGCCATCAGCCGAGGCGTCGCCCGCAACGGGCAAGCATCATCGTCATCATCGTCACAAGAAGTCGAGCGGTGACGACAGCGGCATGAGCGGTGGTTCGATGGCGTCGCCCGCGGCGGCCGCATCGCCGGGCGCCAGCCAGTAAAGGAACCAGGTCCGAAAACGGCCGGAGGCGGACCTCGCAGGTCCGCCTCCGGTGAATGGTGGTGGGGCGCATGACGAGGGTCGTGCGTTCCACGACACAGTGCGAGTTTCTCCAAGCCGCGCAGCGCTAATAGCGTTGCGCGCTTTTTTTCCCGCAAATTTTCCTGCTACCATCGATTTTGGCTTCCGCTCCGGGGGACTCGTCAGCGGAGGCGTGGGATTTGTGACTTTTTGCAGGTCGGGCGTACTGCTCATTGCGGTGCTGGCGCTAATGCTCCAGTCACCCAGTGCGGTGCGTGCAGCGACCAGGAATACGGCCCTTGATGAACAGGTGTGTGATCCTCTCGCCGATTACTTTCTCGGCATGGAAGATTACAGCGAGGCGATTGCGCGCCATCAGATCGTGATCCGGCAAGAACCCAACAACGCGCTTGCTCACTATCACCTTGGGTTCGCCTATGGCGAAACCGGGCAGCATCGCAAGGAGCTCGCCGAGTACCAGAAAGCGATCGGTCTGGGTCTGGATGATTGGCAGCTCTTCCTGAATCTTGGGTTGCTGTACCTAGAGAACGGGCAGGTTCGCGACGCAAGCTCCGTGCTCAAGCTGGCGACGCTGCTCGGTCCCGATCATCCCGAGACCCATTTTAACCTGGCGCTTGCATACGAACGGTTAGGGCTGCTGCCGGAGGCCGAGCAGGAGGATTTGTTATCGCTGCAGATCGACCCGAGCCAGCCTGACGCGCGGAACACGCTCGGTGCGATCTACGCCGAAGAAGGCAACTACACGCGAGCCAGCGAGGAATGGACTGAGCTGGTTGACTCCAATCCGGATTACGCGCCCGCCCGCACCAATCTCACGATTTTGCGCCGGGTCGAGCAAAACGATTCGCAAGGCGGGCCCGCAGGGTCGGGTTTTTCGCACGTCCCCTGAGCGGGGCAGGAGGAAGGCCTGGATGGTTAGGAACGTGGTTGGGGATGAGTGGAAGACTGTATCGAGCGTACTGCTCGCAAGCTTGATGTTCGTAACCTTGTCGTTCGCCGCGGCGACTCCCGCGTCGGCGACTGCCACTTCGCGGCGTCATCACCATGCGATCACGCGGCACGCCGCGCATGCCGCGGCCCCTCTCTACAAGGGTGCGTTGCTCGAAGACGCCGACAGTGGGCGCGTCTTATATGCCTACAACGCCGATATGGAATGGCCGCCGGCCTCGATGGCGAAGATGATGCTGCTGCTGGTCGCATCGGAGCAGATCGCGGCGGGCCGCGTGCATGTCAACGATCCGGTGCGGATTTCAGAGCGCTCGGCGCATACGATGGGCTCGCGGCTTGGGCTCAAAGAGGGCGACGTCTATCCGCTCGGCGAGTTGATGAAAGCGGCACTGGTGAAATCAGCCAACGACGCTGCCGTCGCGGTCGCGGAGAAGGTCGGCGGCTCGGTCGAGGCTACGGTCCGCATGATGAATGAGCGGGCGCGCACGCTTGGCATGATGCATACCGAGTATCAAACGGTCGATGGTCTCCCGCCGCGCCCGACGCACGACGTGGATCGTACGACGGCGTACGACCTCGCGACAGTCGGGCGTGCGCTCATCCGCGAGACCAACCTTCTGGAGTGGTCCGGGCAGCAGCAGATCGAGTTCGACAATGGTGTCTGCATGCTGAACAACACCAATCATCTCATCGGTCATTTCGAGGGATGCGACGGGCTCAAGACCGGGTTCACCTTTCAGGCGGGCTTCAATGTGACCGCGACGGCCAAGCGCGGCAACATGCGGCTGGTCGCCGTCATCCTGGGCGCGCCATCGAACGCGCAGCGCTTCGCGCAGGCCGGCAAGCTTCTCGAGTTTGGATTCGATCGCTACACGGCGCTGTCGCTGCTGCGCTCGGGAGAGCCGCTGCCGGTCCAGGTCCGAGCGCAAACGGGGAGAACGATCCAGCCGGTTGCGGCGCGTGACCTGAAGGTCGTCCTGCCCAAGGCCGATGTCTCGAGCGTGAAGGTCGTGTACGATATACCGTCGACAATTGACGGCGTGGTGCACGCGGGTGAGCCGCTCGGGCGGGTAGTCGCGCTCGATCATTCGGGAGCGTTGACCGAGATAACCGCGATCTGCCCGATCGACGTGAGCCCCGCCGCCGTCGAGCTTGGCGCGAGCGACGCATTCGGCGCGACCACGCCGCCGTCAAACGCGAACCATCAGCAGGTGAATCAATGAGGGTAGCTTCACGCCAGCGCAATCGGCGCAATCTGAAACTGAGCCGCAAACGCCGCCAGGTTACGCATCAGGCCAAGGCGCGCAAGCGCCGGATGCGCAAGACGCGTGTTCGCGGCAAATAGAATCCCAATATGATTTCGAGGTGAAGGGCACCGGCGCGATCTCGCTCCAGTGCCCTTCTCGCTTTGATGGCGCGCACCAAAAAATCTCCGGCGGATTCGCGAAAAAATCACAGTTGTGTGCAATGTCGAGGGTGCGAAATTGACAAGTGCTTGCACGGTCGGTTACCAATGAACGTGCACCTCGCATCGATAATCCACACATCAGGAGTAGTGCTCTGGCCGACGCCACGGTGATCGCCGTCATCCCGGCGCGCTATGGGTCTTCGCGCCTGCCGGCCAAAGCCTTGGCTGAAATCGCGGGAGTGCCGATGGTGGTGCGGGTGTGGCGGCAAGCCTCACGCACACGCGGTATCGAGCGCGTAATCGTCGCGACCGACGACGAGCGAATCGCAGCGCCCGTGCGAGCAGCCGGGGGCGAAGCGATTCTGACCTCACCTGACCATCCGAGCGGCACCGATCGAATAGCAGAAGTCGCACGCGAGCGTCGCGCGGACATCTACCTCAACGTGCAGGGCGATCTGCCGTTCATCGCGCCCGCCGATCTTGAGGCGCTGGCGGCGCCGATGCGTGCCGACGTGTCACTCGCGATGGCTACGATCGCAACGCCAATACTCGATGATGCCGAATGGCAAAATCCCAATGTGGTGAAGGTCGTGTGCTCGCGCAATGGCGACGCGCTATACTTTTCGCGAAGCCCGATTCCGTTTCCGCGCGCCGGCGGAATCCCGAGCGTGGCGCTGCGCCATGTCGGCGTTTACGCCTATCGGCGCGACTTCCTCCTCAAGTTCTCGGCTCTTAGTGCGGGCGTCCTGGAGCGGATCGAAAAGCTCGAGCAGCTTCGCGCGCTCGAACATGGCTATACGATTAGGGTAGTGCGGTCTGTTGCGCCATCGCTCGAGGTTGATACTGCCGAAGACCTCGAGCGCGCGCGCGGCGCGGCCTCAGCAGAACGGTGACGGCGGGGGAGGGATTTATCATGGAGCGGGGAAAAACCAAGTTCATATTCGTGACGGGCGGCGTCGTCTCTTCGCTCGGCAAGGGTCTCGCCGCGGCTTCGCTCGGAGCACTGCTGGAAGCGCGGGGCTTAAAGGTCACGATGCTCAAGATGGATCCCTACATCAACGTCGATCCCGGCACGATGAGCCCGACGCAGCATGGCGAAGTTTTCGTGACCGACGACGGCGCGGAGACCGACCTCGACTTGGGCCACTACGAGCGCTTCGTGCAGACCACGATGAACAAGCGCAACAACTGCACGACCGGCCAAATCTACGACACCGTCATCCAGCGCGAGCGACGCGGCGATTACCTGGGCGCGACCGTACAGGTGATTCCGCATATCACCGACGAGATTAAGCGTCGCATCGCCGCCGCTGCCGAGGGCGCCGATCTCTGTATCGTCGAGATCGGCGGCACGGTCGGAGATATCGAGAGCCTGCCGTTCCTCGAGGCGGTACGCGAGTTCGGCTGGGATCTAGGGCGCGAAAATGTGCTGTATGTGCATCTCACGCTAGTGCCGTTCATCGCGACGGCCGGCGAACTGAAGAGC
>JASHQJ010000315.1 GCA_030037595.1 Candidatus Binataceae bacterium | reverse complement strand
ATGGGCGTAACCCGATTTTATCCGCTCACCGACGCGACCAAGATCATATACAGCTCCAACGATGTCGCGGGCGGTACGCAAATGCGAATCCCGGCCACTTTCGTCGCGTCTGCGAGCTACGGCGGCGTGATGGTGCTCGGGATGCCGTGGCTGGTGGGCGCGTGGATGCAAAAGCAGTTGCGCGGATGGCTCAAGGTGTTAATCGGCGCTGCGCTGCTGGCGACGACCGTTGGAGTGTTCCTGTCGGCCTCGCGAACGCAGGCGGTAATCCTGATGGTGCTCGTGGTCGTCGCGACTTTTTCGATGAAGGCGCGATTCAGCAACTACGTCGGCTGGGCCATGATCGTCGGCGCCGCGTTGTGGACCGTAATCAGTTCGCCGCGCCTGCAACGCTTCACGACCCTGCGAGACACTAGCTGCGTCGAGACGCGGATCAAGAGCAGCGCCAACACGCGTTTCATCGACGCCGCGTTCGCGCATCCGCTCGGCATCGGGCTCAGCGCCGCCGGCACCGGCATCCCTTATTTTGTGAAGGCGCGTCTGACCGGCAATCAACTGGTGATCGAGAACGAATACCCCCGCATCATGCTTGAGCAAGGCCTGCCTGGTCTCTTCCTCTGGCTCGCGTTTATCGCGTGGGTCATCACGCGGCCACCGCCGAAGCGCTCCGATCCGTGGCGATTGTCGCGGCGCGTCGCTTACTGTCCGGCGGGCATGTTCCTGGCGGCCGGGATCTTTGGGCTCGGCCTCCTGAGCTTTATTCTGGGCACGGCTGAGTTGCTGATCCTGATCGGATGGATGTGCGCGCCGAACAAGGCGGCGGCTCCGGTTCGCCAGCGCGTCCCAAGTGCATTTGATATCGAGCGTTTCGAGCCGGCGCATTCGATCAGATGAAGGCCGCAATCAATCGGACGGGCGCCGATAACGCCGTGGCGAAGACCTGGGTTCTCGTCGCGGGCGGATTCCATCGCGCGGGCGGGATGGACGCGGCCAACGCCGCGCTCGCTTCGTATCTCGCGGATCTTGGATGCCGCCTGCACCTGGTAAGCCACAGCGTCGAGGACGACTTGCAGAATGACGCTGCTGTAAAGGTTCATCGCGTGCCGCGTCCGCGTCAGTCTTATTTTCTCGGGGGGCGGCTCTTGGAGCGGGTTGGACGGGCCGTCGCCCGCGAGACATTAGCGACGGATCCCTCGGCGCGCGTGATCGTCAATGGCGGCAACTGTACCTTTCCCGACATCAACTGGGTTCACTCGGTTCATCATGCATGGCCGGCTCGCAACGACAGAGCGCCACTCTGGTTCAGAGCGAAAAGCGCTATCGACAAGGCGATTTCGCGGCGCCGCGAACGCGCGGCACTTGAGTCCGCGCGCGTGATCATCGCTAATTCGAATCGCACCCGCCGCGATCTGATCGATTTACTGAACATCGATGCGAGCCGCGTGCACACGGTTTACCTCGGCGCGGAGCCGCATTGGAGATCGATCACCCCCGAGCGGCGAAGTTCGGCGCGTCAATGGCTTGGCGTCGAAACGAGCCGGCCCGTCGTCGCGTTCGTCGGCGCGCTCGGCCACGACACCAACAAGGGATTCAACACGCTCTGGAAGGCGTGGCGGCGCCTTTCTACTTCAGATGGGTGGGATGCGGACTTGATTGTGAGCGGCGGCGGGCGAGCGCTCGACAAATGGCGCGCGCGCGTGAATGAAGCCGGCCTTCAGCGAAGCGTCAGAATTATCGGTCACACGGATCGAATCGTTGACGTCATGGCCGCCGCCGATTTGCTCGTGAGCCCGAGCAACTACGAGGCGTACGGCCTCGCCGTGCACGAGGGGCTCTGCTGCGGCGTTCCTTCGATGGTGAGCGCAAGCGCGGGAATCGCCGAGCGTTATCCATCATCGCTCAGCGAATTGCTGATCCATGATCCCAACGATAGCGCAGCTCTGGCGGGGATGATGCTCAACTGGCGCGCCTCGCTGCCCTCGTGGAAGGAAAGAATTCAGGCACTCGCACGCGAGCTCAGGTCGAGGACCTGGGACGCCATGGCTGCCGAGATCGTCGCGATCGCCTCGGCCGCGCCACCACATCGAACGAAATCGATCCGATGACGACTCAACCACGCGTCTCCCACATGGTTCCCGCGATGTTCGGGTCTGACGATGGAATCGTCGGCGGCGCCGAGCGCTACGCGCTCGAACTTGCGCGCAACATGGCTCTGCGCGTGCCGACACGGCTCATCAGCTTCGGCGAACGCGCGCGCGCGGGCAAAATCGACGAGCTCGAGTATCGAGTGATTGGCAATCCCTGGTACGTGCGCGGCCAGCGTTGCAATCCGATCGCGCTCTCGATGCTCTCCGAATTGCGCGGCGCCGACGTCGTGCACTGTCATCAGCAGCACCTGCTCGCGAGCAGCGTCGCCGCGCTGTGTTGCCGTGCGCTCGGCAAGAAAGTCTTCGTCACCGACGAGGGGGGCGGTGGCTTCGATATCTCCGCCTACGTCTCCACCGATCGCTGGTTCAACGGCCACCTGCATTTGAGCGAGTACGCGCGCCGATGCTGGTCGCACGAAGGTCAGCCCTGGGCGCACGTGATTTTCGGCGGCGTCGATACGATCAAATTCTCACCCGACGATTCCGTCCGCCGCGGTGCGCGCGTCCTCTATGTTGGCCGAATTCTGCCGCACAAGGGCATCGCCGATTTGATCGACGCGATCGAGCCTGAGATGCATCTCGACGTAATAGGGCAGGCCTACGATTCTGATTACCTCGTGACGCTTCACCGCTGCGCCGAGGGCAAGGACGTCGTGTTTCGCCACGACGTCGATGACTCCGCGCTGGTCGATGCATATCGGCGCGCGCTCTGCGTCGTGCTGCCTAGCGTTTATCGTACGGCAGATGGCCGCGAAACCAAGGTCCCCGAGCTGCTCGGACAGACTCTCCTCGAAGGCATGGCGACCGAGGCGCCCGTTATCTGCACCGCGGTTGCGAGCATGCCAGAGATCGTAGAGGACGGTGTGAGCGGATTCGTCGTACCGCCCAACGACCCGCAATCGCTACGCGAACGGATTTTGTGGCTGAGCGACCATCCAGAGTCGGCCCGAACGATAGGCCTCGCCGCGCGGCACCGCGTGCTCGACAAATTCACTTGGCCGCGCGTGGTCGATCGATGCCTCCAAATCTATGCGGGTGAGCGTGCGTGATCCGCTGGAACATAATCACCGGCGAGTATCCGCCGATGCGAGGTGGCGTCGCCGATTACACGCAACTGGTTGCGCGGGCGCTTAAGGATGCGGGTGACGATGTCCAGGTATGGGCGCCGCACGCGGAAAGCACTTGCGACTTGGCCGATGGAGTCACAGTCAATCGCCTGCCTGATCATTTCGGACCGCGCAGTATCGGCGAACTCTCACGTGGGCTCGCAAGCCGCGGCAACGCGCGCACGCTGCTGCAGTACGTGCCGCACGCATTCGGCATGAGAGCGATGAACCTGCCGCTCTGTCTTTGGCTCTGGGTGCGTATGGGCAGCGATCTGACCGTGATGTTTCACGAGGTCGCGTTTCCGATTCGAAGACATCAGCCGATGAGACACAACGTGCTCGGCGCCGTGCAGTACGCGATGGCTGCCGCGGTCGCACGCGCTGCTTCGAAGATCTACGTCGCAGCCGGAGCGTGGCAACGAAAGCTCGCGCGGATCGTCCCCGACCCCGGTGCGATAACGCTCTTGCCCGTGCCGAGCAACATCCCACTCGTCAACGATCGGGTGGCGATCATGGCGCAGCGCGCGCGCTTCGCCGATCGGGGACAGCTGCTGATCGGACATTTCGGGACTTACGGAGAGCATCTATTCCAGCCGCTCGGAGACGCGCTCGCTCCGATTCTCGAAGACAGCGCAGCGCGGGTCCTGTTGATCGGACGCGCGAGTGAGAATTTCCGCAAATCGCTCACGGGCCGCTTTGGGAAGCTTGCAAAGGGAGTTAGTGCAACCGGTAGGCTTCGTCCGGAAGAGGTGTCCGTCTCGATCTCGGCGTGCGATGCAATGCTCCAGCCGTATCCCGGCGGCGTCACTGCCCGTAACGCGACCGCGATCGCGGGCCTTCAGCACGGCAAGCCCGTCGTGACCACGGACGGTTGGATGACCGAGCAGATGTGGCGCGATTCGCGCGCCGCAATGCTCGTCGCTGAAGGCGACTGGCGCGCTTTAAGTGCGGCCGCGCTTTCGCTCGCGCGCGATCGCGAAGGTTCCCGCGCGACGGGATGCGCCGCGCTCAAATTTTATCGCGACGTGTTCGACGTCAGCCATACGATTCAAGCGCTCAGGAACAATTGATGCGCATTGCGATAGCCGCACGAAACTCGAGCGTAGTCGGCGGAATCGAATCGTACCTTCGCCGCGTGGTGGCGATGCTTTCAGGCGCGGGAGTCGAGCTTGCGCTGCTCAGTGAGAACAGTTCATCCGCCGATCGCGAGGCAGTCGCGCCGTCGCTTCCTTCGTGGTGCGTGCGAGAGCTGGGCGCATCGCGGACGCTCATCGCGCTCGAAGCGTGGCGGCCGGATCTTATCTTTGTCCATGGACTCGAAGATACGAACCTCGAGTCGCAGCTGACGGAGCTCGCGCCAACGATTCTCTTCGCTCA
>JASHQJ010000314.1 GCA_030037595.1 Candidatus Binataceae bacterium | reverse complement strand
GCGGCGCGCTGGTCATTAGCGCCGTGATCTATTCGCTCGCCCACGTCGTGCGCTCGCCGGCGAAGTTCTATGTGACGGGTTTCGACGCGACCGCCGGTCTGGTGACGCTCGCGCACAGCTTCGATCAAATCAGCCACCCTGGCCCGGCGGTACCCGTAATAATCGGGCTGTTTCTCCTTGGGATCGTTCTCGGCGAGGCGTTCCTGCTGACCGGCACTGTTTATCTGTCAGCCGGGCTGCATGCGGGTTTCGTACTCGGCAGCAAGCTCTGGCCGAAGCTGATCGAGAATCGCTCGGCGATTCCTGCCTGGCTCGGCGGCCCGGGACCGTTGCCGCTCATCGGCGGCGTCGCTGCATGGGTGATGGCCTTGGTGCTGTTCGCGCTGCTGCCGACGCTGAGCCGCCCGCGATCGTCGGCAGAGACCTGACGCCCGCATTCGCACAAAAATCTCTTCAACATCGCCGACATCGATTTCTGTGCCGTTTATCGAGGGCAGATGAAAAGCGCCGCGCTGTCAAACGGAATATTTTTCGATACCCGATTGCCTGCCGTCTAACCGGCTGTTAGCGATGCTCGCCTGCATCAGCAGTCGGAGGTGCGCGATGAGTGGTTCCGCCTTTCTCTCCCGAGGCTTCGAGCCGCTCAGAAACGAGTATTCGGACCTCGAGCTGAAGATTGAGGCGAGATTAAGCGCGAGCTGAACGGAATCTACTACCGTATCGGACCGAGCTCGCAGTATCCGCCGCGCGGCAACTACAATCGGCCACAGGGCGACGGCATGATCCACGCATTCGACGTCCGCGACGGGCGAGTCGTCTATCGCAATCGATGGGTGCGGACCAAGCAATGGAAGCTGGAGCACAGGGCCGGGCGTGCACTGTTCGGCACCTCGGCAATGCCGGCCGACTCGGATCCAAACGTCGCCGGGATGGGAACCGACGGCGTCGCGAACACGAATCTTGCGTGGCACGGAGGAAAGCTTCTCGCATTGGAAGAAGGACATGCGCCGATCGTAATCGATCCTGCGACGCTCGAAACTATTGGTGTCTGGAACTTCGCGAATCGATTGCCGCGCAACATGACGGCGCATCCGAAGATCGATCCGCGCGCCGGCGAGCTGATCTTCTTCGCGAATTTTCCAACCGGACGTGTCAATGGCGATGTCGAACTGCATCTCGCGAACGCCTCGGGCGAAATCACGCGATCGCAAGCGATCCGCGGGTCGCTGCGCCGCGCTGATCCATGACTTCGCGATTACTCAGGACTTGGTGGCCGTTTTCTTTTGCCCCGTAACGGTTTCGATCAAGCGCGCGATGGCTGGCGGTCCTCCGATCGCTTGGGAGCCGGAGCTCGGCACCCAGATCGCTATCGTTCATCGCGACGGCGGCGATGAAGTTCGCGGGTTCAGCGGCGCGGCCTGCATGGCGTGCCATTCGATGAATGCGTTCAACGAGGGCGATCGAATCGTGGTCGGCGTCTGCTCTCAGCAGGCAGGTGGTGTTTCCGCGCACGGACGCCCCGGCGAGTGATCCGCGGCGCGCGGCGCAATTTCTCACGCGATGGAAATTCGATTGGACGCGGCCTGGAATGTTCTCTGTCGCGCGGCTGAGCGACACGATTTGCGAGTATCCCCGGTTCGACGAGCGCTTTATCGGCCGCCCCCTATCGTCATGGTTTCGTCGCCGGCACAGGGGTAGACCAGGAACGGGGGATATCTTCCATCGCGGCATCGGGCGCTTCGATCGTGAGCGCCGTGATATGAAAGTGTTCGCGGCCGGATCGAATTGCGCAGTCGCCGAGCTGGTATTCGTGGCAAGAACGCCCGACGCACGAGAAGCTGAAGGCTACATCCTGACCAATATCTTCGACGAGGCGCGCGGTGCGAGCCACCTCGCGATCTTTGACGCAGAGCAGATCGAGCAAGGGCCAGTTGCGCGAGCACACCTCGAGCATCGCGTGCCTGTCGGCTTCGACGGAATCTGGAAGGCGCGAAGTTAGCGGCAATACGCGCTCACTCGGCGCGCAACTTTCCTCGAAAGTCGCGCGCCGGTCTCTTGCGGTGTGCGACTTCCGCCCGTGGCGTCAGCCGCGAGGAGCGAGACGATTTTGTCGGGTCAACTGTCGTACACCGGCGCCGTGCCGCGCGGGCGGGTGCGATAGCGCCGATGAATCCAGAGGAACTGCTCCGGATACTCGCGCACGATTTCTTCGACTACCTTGACAAAGCGCGCGGTGTTCTCGTGCCAGTCGGCATCCGCGTCTGAGGTTCGCTGCTGCGGCACTTCGTCGAAGATTTCGATCTTGTGCGAGCGCATATCGGGCTGGCGCACGATGAATACCGGCATCACGGGAGCGCCCGAGATTCGCGCGACGCGCGCGAGGCCCGTGATCGTCGCAGCAGGTTCACCGAAGAACGGCACCCAGGTTGCCTCCGAGCGCTTGGCGTTCTGGTCGAAGGGGATTCCGATCAGCTCGCCATGATGCAGTCCGCGGAGCACGGCCCGCGCCGCCGAGTGCTTGCGGATGATCTCGACGCCCGCGCGCTCGCGTATGAACGTCATCAATGCGTCCCCAGCGAGGAAGCGCTGGGTATGATGCACCAGCGCGATCTGGTAGCCGTGCATTGCATGCGCCGATGGCAACAACTCGAAGTTGCCGAAGTGAGCAGTCAGCACCAGGATGCCCTTGCCGTGATACTTGCGCTGCAATCCAAGCCATCCGTCGAAGTTGCTGTAGGTCACACGGCGTTTGAGGCGCCGCCAGAAAAATCCACCCAGGCGGGTGTACTCGGCGCCTGTACGGCCAAGATTGCGATACGACTCGCGGAGAATGCGGGCGCGCTCAGCCTCGGATTTCTCAGGAAACGCGATCGACAGGTTCTTCATCCCGATGCGTACGTGGCGATGGTCGTAGCGATAGACCAGATCGCCCGCGAGCACGCCGAGCCGGTAGAGGATGAAGTCAGGCAGCAGACTGACCGCGTGCATCGCTGCGACCATCATCCAGAAGAGCAGTTTGTCCTTGAGGCCGAGCTTCAGGTCAGAGCGCCGAATCGGGCGCCATAAAGACTCGGGCAGCGGCTCAAGCCTGAGCTCGCCGGGACGACCATTGGAGCGGCGCAGAAACTCACCGGCTTCCTGATCGGCCTGATCGCTCGATTCGAATCTATGTTCGGCCGGCTCGCTTGCCATCAGAGAACTGAACGCTCGCGCTTGGGACCTTTTGGAATCACCACTAACCCCGATTCAGTGACGAAGAACCGCTGGCGATCGCGCTCGAGGTCGTAGCCGATTTCCTCGCCCTCGGGCACGTACACATTCTTGTCGATAATCGCCCGGCGAATCCGCGCATGTCTCCCGATTTCCACGTAGTCCATTATGACGGAGTGCTCAACCGCGCTGTACGAATGTATGAACACCGAGCGGCCGAGGACTGAATTGCGCACCGAGCCGCCCGACACGATGCATCCCTCGGATACCACCGAGTGCGCCGCGGTTCCGCGCCGGCCACCCTCGTCGAATACGAACTTGGCGGGAGGCTGATCGTAGTAGGCGGTGCGCAGCGGCCAATACGGATTGTAGAGATTCAGATGCGGCCGGGCGTCGCGCAGATCCATGTTGGCTTCGTAGTAGGCATCGATGGTGCCGACGTCGCGCCAGTAGCTCAGGTTGACTTCGGAGTCTCCGCGGATCGTGTTGGTCATGAAGTTGTAGGCGTAGACCGGCACACGTGTGATGAGGCCCGGCAGCAGGTCGCGGCCGAAGTCGTGATGACTGCCGTCCTTGATCGAATCCTCGATCAGCGCTTCGCGCAGCACGTCGGGATTGAATAGGTAGTTGCCCATCGACGCCAGGCACTGGCCGGGCGCGCCGGGCATCGCGCGTGGCGCGGGGGGCTTCTCGTCGAACCCTGCCACCCTGAGGCCCGAGTCCACGTCGAGGATTCCGAACTGGTTGCCCTCCTCGACCGGCACCGGAAGCGTCGCGACGGTCACCGCAGCTTTGCGGTCGAGGTGGAACTCGATCATCTGCTGGATATCCATCCGGTAGATATGGTCGGCACCGAAAACCGCTACGAGGTCGGGCTTCGTATCATCGATTAGGTTGAGGTTCTGGAAGATGGCGTCCGCCGTGCCCTGGTACCACGTCTCGCCCATCCGCATCTGCGCCGGAACTGGGATGACGAAATGGTCGGGCAGCATGCCGCCGAACTGCCATCCGTCCTTCAAATGCTCGATTAGCGACTGCGAACGCCACTGGACGAGCACGTAGATGGAATAGATGCCCGAGTTCACGAGATTGGAGAGGACGAAATCGATGATTCTGTACTTGCCGCCGAAGGGCACTGCGGGTTTGGCGCGGTCGCGGGTCAGCGGATGCAGTCGAGTGCCCTGTCCACCGGCCATCACAAGCGCAAGCGTTCTCATCGAGTTACGCCCTCACCGGCTAGCCCGAGGATCTTGCCGGTCCGGGTCGCGCAGAGTATAGGCCGCCCGAAAACGAGCGGAAAGTCTCTTCTGCCGCATGGTGCTGGGGTGAAATCCAACGAAAGTCGGATGGGGCTGTCCCAAAAACAGCATAAAAAATGGCGCTCCGACGCAGATCAGTTACAGGTTCAGGCTTCGACAAAGGGTGATTTTCCTTGATTTTAGTACCTTTCGAGGTTGATGGCTAATCTATAGGCCAGGCACGGCGTTTGCTTGAAACTTTCGCCAAGGTTTTACGTCTAAGAAATCGGCGTCGGTTGGAAATATCAACCGATTTGGTGGCCAGGAAGGAGATCAAGATGCAAGCAGCTGTCAGCAAACATGAATCCGGCGAAACCCAAGGCATCGTTTATCGCACGACCTGCCAGAACCCCGGCTGCGGCTTCCAATTCGACCTCAGGATTACGCCTGCTAACGCCGGCTTGCTCAGCGGCTCGATGCCGTGTCCGCGATGCAAGCGTCATGGCGGATTCCTCAAGCCCCAGGGCCGTATCGGAGACAAGCTCTTCGCGGCCAAGCTCCTGTTCCGTCTCACTGGAGTCGGCCCGAGCATCCGCGATGAGGAAGACCTCATGGGCGGCGACAGCCGCTATTAATTGGCCGGGCGATCCGCTAATCTCGGCGATCCGTCACTCGATCCGTTAACCCATCAGTAACGCGACGCGCCGCCT
>JASHQJ010000313.1 GCA_030037595.1 Candidatus Binataceae bacterium | reverse complement strand
GTTGAGGCGTGGCTTCTAAATTAGTTAGTCGAGCTAGAAAAAGAGCTGATCAGGCGAGAGGCGGCGCCCGCAGCAGGGCGAGCGAATGAGCAGCCGAGCGGTAACAATAATTCGTCGTCACGATCAGGGGATGATCGTGACGAATCGGGGGCACCGTGGAGAATGAAGCTGCGAGGGCTAAAGAGAGGCGGCCCTGAGAGAGCCGCACTTCATTGGCCGGAACAGACGATGGATTTGGAGCTTGCAGGCTAGTTCCGAAGGGAATCAGCTCGGTCCGGAGCGGCGACAAAAACTTTGATTTCCCGTTTGCGAGCTGAATTCCCGGGGGTGCAACTATTGCGAGCGCCACCAGGAGGACAAATACTTGCGTCAGATTTAGACCCGCCAACCAGGACGCAGAACGGCCGATGACACACTCGAGAGTGGCACGTAACGTCCGGCCGGCCGAGTGTAACTTGAGCATCCCCGAACGTCGCGCTCTATCGTGGTTTGTCATTGTCGTTCGACTACCGTTATCGCTGGCAATGCAGACTAACCGCTGCGGATTTCTGCCGTACCTCAGCGTCGTGACAAATAGTCTTGAGTAACCGCCAGCACGTTTCGTACCATCGCGCGATTGCTTGCTCCTTTGGCCGAATTTATATTTTTCCGAGTGTTTTTGGAAACTCGCCTTCTCAAGATGAAATGTTTCTTAGGGAGGGCGCATTGCATCTGCGAAGCCACTCGGCATTGCATCGTGCCGATCACCTAATAGTTAAACATTCGACGAGCATCTATTTCTTTAGCCGGTTTACGACGATCATTCGATTTTTAAATGTTTACGCCGGTCGATTTAGGATGATTCGAGCGACGGTTTCCGAATCTTCCATGCGACTTCGGAACCGCGTTGCTCTCGAAGCGTCGAATGCAAGATCGAGCCTTGTCTGGGACATCGCGCTCCCCCCCGATGACGTGAAGTCTTGCGAATCTATGTCGCTATCTTGCTCCGCCTACAAGCCTTCGGAATCAGGTGTCGGTGGCGGCAGTGGTGCTCTGACATCCTCAGTCAACCCGATATATCTGTGAAGCACATAGACGAGGGTTGGATGGAAGACTCGTGTCAGTAACGCGATCGATATCGCCCCACCGATCACGACGATCGCAAGAGGCTTCTGCGTCTGAGCGCCGATGCGCGTAGAAAGCGCCGCCGGCAACAGGCCCAGACCATCTACCAGTGCGGTCATCATCAGAGCGCGAAATCGACGATCGGCGCCCATGACGATCGAATCAACCAGGGTATATCCTTCGTCCCACAGCTGGTGGATGTAGAAGTTGAGCAATATTCCATCCATGATCGCGATGGCGAAAATCGAAATGAATCCCACCGCCGCCGACACGCTGAATGGAGTACCGGTAACCACTAGAGCCAGGACTCCGCCCAGACATGCGAGAGGTACCTGAGCCATCAGGATGAAAGTGTTCACAATCGACAGCGTCGCAGCGTAAAGGACGCCCATAATCAGCAGCAGCGCGACTGGCACCACGACCGCGAGGCGCTCGTTGGCAGCGCGCAATTCGCCGTACTCGCCGACCCACTCGAGGTGCGTGCCTTCGGGCAGTTGAACTTCACGTGCGACGCGGTCTTTTGCCTCGGCGACGGCGCCCTCCAGGTCGCGGCCTCTAACCGAAAATCGCACCGGGACGTAACGCTGCAAGTCACCGCGATAAATGAACGACGCGCCCTCGGATGCTTGGACGTCGGCAATCTGCCCGAGTGGAACATTGCCACCGGATGGAACGTTCACGCGGATGTTGCGCATCGCCTCGATCGTCTGCCGGTACTGAGGCTTCCAGCGAACGACCAGCGGAAAGCTCATGTCGCCCTGAAGTACCTGGGTAGCCGGCAGCCCGCCGATTGCTGCCTGCACAACCCCGGACACGTCGCCCGAGTTCAGGCCGTAGTGCGCCGTAGCTGCCGGGTTGGGCTTGACGACGATGTTCGGTTGTCCAAGGGACTTGAACATGAATACATCGGTAACTCCAGCAACCTGCTTGAGTATCTCCTCGATTCTGGTAGCGAGCGCTTGATCACTGTCCAAGTCGTAGCCGAAGACCTTAACGGCATTCTCCCCGGCTTTAACTCCTGAGAGCGCCTCGTCGATATTATCCTCAATATTCTGAGAGTACGAAAAGCTCACTCCCGGAAACCGGTGCCGCAATGCATCGTCGATCTTCGAAACCAGGACCTGTTTCGTCATGCCCGCGGGCCACTCAGCCTGAGGCCTCAAATCAACGGAGAATTCGATACTGAAGAAGCTGGTAGTCTCCGTTCCATCATCGGGGCGGCCGAGTTGCGAAACCACGTTTGTAACCTCTGGGAAGGAGAGGAAAATCGCACGCATCTGATTCACCATCTTCGCTCCCGTAGGAAGATTGATGGTGGTGGGCATGATTGCATGTCCCCAAATGTTTCCTTCTTCAAGCTTTGGCAAGAATTCACCGCCCAAGCGCGGAAATAACGACAGCCCCGCCGCCATAACCAAAGTGATAAGGGCCAGCGTCAGCTTGGGCCAACGAAGGATTCGCACAAACAGGTTGTGATAGAACGCGTGAAACGCTTCCCATATGACGTTGTGCGTTTCTTTCATCCCTTTGTGCAGCAGAACGGAGCTGAGCACTGGCGACAGCATGACCGCGAGCAGTATCGCGATCGTCAATGCATAGGCGTACGTATGTGACATCGGCGAGAAGATCGCGCCTTCGACTCCTTTCATCGTGAACAATGGTAGGAACGCGATCAGAAAGATCAGCGTTGAGTAGAACATCGGTCCGCCGACTTCCGTCGAAGCATTCAGGATCGAACTATAAGTGTCGCCTGAGGTCGGCGCATCGGTCGTCAGGTGACGATAGATGTTCTCCATCACGATAACGGTCGAATCGATGATGATGCCGAAATCGACCGCACCAAGGGAAAGGAGGTTCGCTGGTGTGCCAGTGAGGTAGAGAAGAATGAAGGCACCCAGCATCGCAAGCGGGATGTTTATCGCCGCGATGATCGCTGTCCGCAGATTGCCGAGGAAGAAAATCAGAACCAGGAACACCAGCACCATACCGAGGAGCAGATTCTCGAGCACGGTCTCGAGCGTGGTGTATACGAGTCCGGTCCGATCGTAGTACGGCACCACCTTGTAGCCAGGGGGCATGATGCCGCTTGTGTTGAGGTCCCTGGCCTTGGCCTCGACGCCCTTCAAGGTCTTCAGTGTGTTGCCGTACTTGCGCATCAGGACGATGCCCTCGACTACCTCGTCCTGATAGTTCATTCCGACAATGCCGAGGCGTGGCGTCCATCCGACTGAGACATCAGCGACGTTGCTTATTCTGATCGGCGTCGTCTTGTTGGAGCTCAGTACGATATTGTCGATGTCGCTAAGATCATGGATTAAGCCCAAGCCGCGAACGTCGAATGCCTGCTCGCCGACGTTGAGATAGCTGCCGCCCGAATTGGTGTTGGAATTCTGAATCGCGCTGATGACCTGCGAAAGCGGAATCTGATAATGATCGAGCTTCTGTGGATCGACCTCTACGTGATACTCCTTTGAGAGACCTCCAAAGCCCGAAACGTCCAGGACGCCTGGAACCGTCTTGAATTGCTTTTCGCAGATCCAGTCCTCGACGGTCTTTTCCTTAACCAGGTCATGATCAGGCCCCTGAACGGTGTAACGGTAGATCTCACCGATGGGATTTTCTGGTGAGAGCCCAGGCTGAATACCCTGTGGCAGGGTCACGAATTGGAGTTGGTTGATTGTCTGGGTACGATCGAACTCGTAGTCGCTGTCCCAATCAAAATATAGACGAATGTCGGACAACCCGTAGAGCGATATCGACTCCATCGAGACCAGGTGCAACATCCCGCTCATGCCGTATTCGGTCGGAACAGTTACCAGGCGTTCGACTTCTTCGGCGCTCAGTCCCGTGGGTAGCGTCAGCACCTCCGTCATCGGTTGGACGGGATCGGGATAAGCCTCGATATCAAGCTGTGCGAAGGAATAGATACCCGCGACCAGCAGCAGAATTGCCGCGCCTATCACGACAACGCGCTCGCGAAGCGCCAGCGTCATTAACGCCTGGATCATGGCTTACCTGCGCGAGCTCACGAGCTTTCGCCGTGCGACTGATGCCAAAGTGCGTTGACCTGGATGGTTTGATTCGTGACGACGCGATCGCCGACCTGGAGACCCGCTATCACCCGGGCGTAACCCTCCTGGTCCCAGTTACCGATGGTAACCTGACGGCGCTCGAGAAGATTGTTACCTACGGCAACGTAGGCGAAGTAGTGATCGGTCTCAAAGATGAGCGCATCGAGTGGAACCAACACCGCTTCGCCGGGTCGGACTATGATTGTGACCCGAGCGAGCATCTGCGGCTTTAGCTTCGAGTCCGGGTTTTTTACTTCGCAGCGGATTTGAACTGTATGCGTGTTAGGGTCGATGTTGGGGCTGATCCGCGCGATCGTGCCGTGAAATACTTCGTCCGGGTACGCAACGGTCACCGCTTCGAGTTCCTGCCCTACTTTGACGCGTGCGAGATCATCTTCGTAGATATCAGCCGTAATCCATACTTCATCGAGAGTGCCGAGGGAGTAGAGGACATCGCCCGGGTTCACCGCCGATCCGCGCAGCGCCTGGTTCTGCACGATGCTTCCGCTTATCGGCGCTCGCATGACGAAGCTTGGAGCAGCAGTTTGGATCGCTGCGATCTGATCGGGCCCGATCCCGAGCAGCTCAAGCTTTCGGCGCGAGGCTTCGAGCATCGAAC
>JASHQJ010000312.1 GCA_030037595.1 Candidatus Binataceae bacterium | reverse complement strand
TGATCGGCGGGCCGCAGGTAACGGTAAATCTGTCGAACAACCGATTGCTCCAGCCTGAGGGCATCGGATCGCGCGGCGCGCTCGACCTCAAGATTGCTTTTCATCATGGACAGAACTTGTCCGCGCAAAAGAGCCAGATCGTCGCCGACCACGGCCTCCCGCGTCGCGATCTCAACCAGGTTTCCGTCGCGAACTCGAAGTACGCCGCCTCGCACAGCGACGTAGTGCTCCCGATTGTCGGACTTTCGCCATCGCACAACGCAGATGGCAAGTGTGGTAAGCAAATCTGCATGATGCGGTTCGATTCCGAACGAGCCGCTGGCGTCTTCGGCCCGCACGTATCGCACCGCATCTTCATTGACCGCGATCGCGGTTGGCATCGTAACGACGAGCCTCATCCTTCATCATCCGCTCTGTTCGAGTTCCTTACGATGGGCATCGTCCAAAGTTCCCACCAGATAGAAGGAATTTTCCGCCCATCGGTCGCCCTCGCCCGACAATATCGCGCGGCAGCCTTTGATCGTATCTTCAACGCGAACCGTTTTTCCCGCGATTCCGGTGAACTGCTCGGTGACCATGAAAGGCTGCGTGAGAAAGCGCTCGAGCCGCCTCGCGCGAGCAACCGTTGTTCGGTCCTCCGCGCTCAGTTCTTCGACGCCCAGCAGCGCGATGATTTCCTGCAACTCCTTGTAGCGGGCGATGGTTTGGCGCACGCCCTCCGCGACCGCGTAGTGCTCGGCGCCTACGATCCTTGGATCGAGTAGCACCGAGAGCGAAGCGAGCGGATCGATCGCAGGATAGAGTCCCTCCGCCGCCATATCGCGCGACAACACGACCGACGAATCCAGATGACGAAAGGTCTCAACCACGGCCGGATCGGTAAAGTCATCGGCGGGAACATAAACTGCCTGGATTGCCGTCACCGATGCTCCGGAGACTGACGCTATGCGTTCCTCGAGCTCGGCTATCTCGGTCGCCAGTGTAGGTTGATATCCAACCCGCGAGGGCAGCCGGCCCAGCATACCCGATACTTCAGAGCCGGCCTGCACGAAGCGGAAGACATTGTCCATCAGCAATAAAACGTCGCGATGCATAACGTCGCGGAAATATTCGGCAACAGTCAGTGCCGTCATCCCGACACGCCATCGTGCACCTGGAGGTTCATTCATCTGGCCGAAAATCAACGCTGTGCGTTTGAGGACACCTGATGCGCTGAGTTCCGCCAACAGTTCATGACCTTCACGGGAACGCTCACCTATGCCCGCGAATACTGAGATGCCGGAATACTTTTCGACCGTGCTGCGAATCAGTTCCATGATCAGAACGGTCTTACCTACACCAGCACCACCGAACATTCCCGCTTTGCCTCCACGCGCGAGAGGCGCGAGCAGGTCAATCACTTTGATGCCCGTATGAAAAACCGCGCGGGTGTGATCCTGCTGGCTTATGGACGGCGATGCTCGATGGATCGACCAGCGCTCGATATCAGGTTCGAAGGCTCCCAGTCGATCGATAGGAGAGCCGAGCACATTGACCAGCCGCCCCAACATTTTCTCTCCGACAGGCACCTGGATCGGACCACCCGTCTGCCGCACCCCGGCGCCACGACGCAGACCGGCTGTGTTTTCCATCGCGACGCCCCGAACTGTCCGCCTGTCCAGGTGCTCCTGCACCTCGACGAGCAGCTGACCCGTACCGTCTGACTCGATCAGCAAGGCCTCGTTTATTGCCGGAAGGTGCTCGGCCGGAAATTCCACATCAATCACCGAGCCGCGGATTCGCGTAACGGTGCCGTCTGATGTTTGAGGCGCATACTGTTTATTTCGGCTAGCGTCTTCCACAAACCTCGCTTGAACAAACAGCTATACCGCTCTCGAAGAGTTGCCAAGCGTCGCGATCCATGGCGCGCCTCCCTCCCGGGCCGGAGCGGGAAGCAGGCTCGGGATGGCTGGCTAGCGTTTGCGCCCCCGCTCCGCACCCGTCACGGGGTATAGCGCGGTTTTCTTCTCGGCCGCGGTCTTAAGCGCATCGCGACGTGTATCGCGGAGTTGGCCGATTTTTACATTGCGCCTGAGATGCGAAAGCGGGCGATGCTCCGTCTCGTGCTGATTCACGAACTCGCGCAGGCTCGAGTGAAGATGACCCTTCAGCGAATGAAGATACTGCTTCGTCAGGTCCTTTAGTTTGGGTTTGCCGAAGTACTGAATCTGCCAGATTTTTTTCGCGGCAGGATCGAACCAACTTATGTAACCGCCGGGCAGCACCTGGCGCGGCCGGCTGATCGCGCCGGTGAAGCTGTACTTTGTGCTGGCCGAAGGCACCGGGTCGTGATAGTGCGGCGTAAAGAAGTCGGAGACGATCACGTCCTCGATCAAGTAGGCGAATCTCTGATCGTCGCAGGGATCGCAGGCTTCGACCAGGTACTCGACGCGTTTTTTGGGATTTTCGACGATGGTGGGGCCCGAGACCTTTAGTTCCGGGCCCGCGACCAGACGGCTCGCGCTCGGATCGATCAGCATCTCGATTGGTTCATGACTGGCGGAAAGCGACCACGCGTCGCCGTACTCGAGCTCGGCGTAGGGCTGATGATGCTCCGTCTGGTGGAAGCCGCCCTCCCTCGGCGGCAGCTTGGGCAGGACAAAGATCGGCCAGTAACCGGGCGGCACGTTCTTTTCGACCGCCTCGACCGTGGCGGACACGTTCCAGATCGGCACCAGATCGCGCTGCACCTGCATCGTGAGCGCGGTGGCCACCTTTGAGAGTTCGTTGAAGGTGAGCCTGGGGGTCTTCGAGATCAGTGCGATTTTGATCGGAAGCATGGTCCTCCGTTCCCGATCCGCCGAGTAACATCGTGAGATGAATAGGTCAAATTTGATCAGATTCCGTCGCGGCATGCGCTCGATCCGTCTGGCGGGAAGCGGCGCTACCCGGTAATATCGGCGCGCTCGAACGAGGCGCCGCAATTGAAGATCGTTCCGAGCATCAAGCGGAGGAATGTTGCCGAGAATGCGACGATCATCACTAGATGTTTATCAGCGCAAGCTTATAGTGATGCTCGCGGCGATCGCGATGCTCGCGTTGGCCGCCGGACCCGCCGCCGCGCAAACTGTTGCGCCCGACGCGGCGGTGCAAAAACCCGCGCTCAAGGTGAATCCCAAGAAACTCAACTTTGGCACAGTCAAGCAGGGCGCCAGGAAAACCGAAAACATCACGATCCGTAACGCCTCGAAGACCTTGACGCTTAACGTGATGGTCTTCCTCCCGAGCGTCCCACCGTTTGCGGTTATTGCAGGCGGCGGATCGTTCGCGTTGCCGCCCAAGGGCACGCAAATCGTAACGGTTCAGTTCGCGCCGTCCTTCGAGGGTACTTACAACAATTTCAACGTCCAGATCGGCAGCAACGATCCTCTCAACCCGAGCGTCACAGTGCCTTTGAGCGGCAAAGCCAAGCCGCTCGAAAAGCCGCCTAAATGACCAGCCGGGTCGCGGGGCTGACGCGGAGCGAGTAGCGCCCGCCCGTCCGCGAGAGCGTGACCGCGGCGCCGAATGCGCGGCCCAGATTGGCCGACGTCAACACGGAATCGCGCTCGCCGGCGGCGAGCACTTGGCCCACTTTCAAAATCAGCACATGCGAGAACACGTCGATAATCTCCTCGACGTGATGCGTCACCAGCACGAGCGCCGGCGCCCCA
>JASHQJ010000028.1 GCA_030037595.1 Candidatus Binataceae bacterium | reverse complement strand
TCTCACGAGGGCGCGTACCAGCATCGCGGAGGAGACGCGCTGCGCCTCGTACCTCAGCATGTGAGCCGTCAGTTTCATTACTCACCTCTAAGCTTGGCCACGTACTTCTGTGCATCGCGCGTGGCTGCTTCCCGGATGCCGTCGGTCAGGTCGGTGTTCTGGGTCTGGTCGATGAAATGCTGCAGCGTGAGGCGCGTACGCACCGCCTCGTAGAGAAGTTGTTCGAGCCGTCCGCTGCGATTCAGTGCGAACTTGGCGAGGAGCGCTTCGCGTACCAGTTCGCTCACCGTAATCGAGCGTGCCGCGCATTCCGCCTCGACAGCTCGCTCAATTTCCGCCGGGATTCTCACGCTCACGACTGGGTTCTTCATCGCCCTTGCTCCTTCCGCTGGTTGCGTGGCTTCGCACCCCGCTCCTTAAAGATCGCTCTTCCGATGCCGCAGTGGTGCGCGCTTCGCGCGCGTTCGGTCTCTGACACGTCACTCATCCTGTAGATGAAGATTGATCATGCAAGTGCCCGTAAACCTGAGAGAATCGCGTATACGAAGCTTGGTCGCAGCTTCAGATTCTGCAACTTCCCGCAGAGAAAAGAGGCGTTTACCCAAGTCCGCTCACGCTGACTGCTGGGGCAGGAACTCACCAGATTCTTGACACGGCTTAGACTAGTCACTGAACGGCACCTGACGCGGCCTGCTCGTGGAAAACCAATTTCGTAGGGAGACAAATCTCGGTATGACCACCATCATCTCTGGTCGGTCTCAGCCGAAGAGGAAGTTCATGATCCGCACGGCGTTGAGCGCGATAGCGAGTCCGATACCGACGCGGAGCAGGTGACGGATCCCGTCGCCGCTCTTTCCCGTGATGCCGTATCCCAACGCGGCCACAACCAAGGCGATCTTAGCCAAGGTGTAGATCGCGGGTCCGGTCAGGTAGTCGGCGATCGCCTCGAGCGGTCTGTCCCAGGGGAGGGCCACCGGCGCGGCCCAGACCGTTCGAGGGATCAACAGTGCGACTAGCAGGCCCGTCGAAAACTGCGGGGCGCGCATGAAGAGTCGAGTCATTGGTGTTGCCTCCCGAATCGGAGAGCTGCGAGCTGCAGCGTGCCAGGCTTTCCTAAGTATGCATGTATGCAGATTTGATAGCAAACCTTCACCGAGTGCGCAAGCACGCGGGTGCGGGCACCGTGCGCTCAAAGCTCGCCTGCGTTGATGCAGCGGCTCGGGGGTAGTGTCCCAGTTTGAGTTTCGGTTTTGATTGGAAAAGGAGAAGTCTGCCGCGTGCTCGCGTCAGGTTGTTCCGGTGAGAACGCTCTGAGGAATGCCTGCCTCGTTAGACGCCTCGCCGTTCGGTGGCACGGCACCGTATTATGACCGTTTGCGTGCGCCATACGCTCCGGCGGCAATCGATTTCATTGTCGAGCGCTACAATCTTCGCAACGATGTGCGCGCCCTAGATTTGGGATGCGGTCCAGGCACCATCGCAATTCCGTTTTCCTGCACCGTCGCCGAGGTTGTCGCCATCGACCCGGATCCAGACATGATAGCGGAAGGGCGACGCTTGGCCGCATCACGCGGCCGCCAGAATCGCCATCATTGACTAAGCATTCCGTACTGCGTTCAAGTCGCTACGCCTCTCGATTTGTGAAAACCAAGACGGGGCGCACATGCTTGCGCGGCCGCTTCCGGACTTAAAGGGAAACGAGAACCTGACGGAGACGAACTTTCATGGCCGTGCAAACATATGACAAGGCAACGACGGCGCTCTTGTTTATCGACCCCTATAACGACTTCCTTTCGGAAGGCGGAAAACTCTGGCCACGGGTCAAGGACGTGGCGAACGAGGTCGGTCTTCTTGATAATCTGAGAGCCATCAGCGGCGCCGTGCGGCGGGTCGGCATCAAGGTCTTCATCGTGCCCTATCGCCGTTGGGAGCCGGACGATTTCGAAACCTGGCGCCATCCCAGCCCAAGTCAGCTCTCCGTTATGAAGCGCCATACGTTCGCGCGCGGCGAATGGGGCGGAGAGTGGCATCCGGACTTTGCACCACATGCCGTCGATATCGTGGTCAAGGAACATTGGGGCTCAAGCGGGTTCGCAAATACGGATCTCGACTTGCGACTGAAGCAACAAGGGATCAGCCACGTCATCATCGTTGGACTGTTGGCCAACACCTGTGCGGAGACGACGGCTCGTTACGCACAGGAGCTTGGCTATCATGTCACTTTGGTCCGCGATGCGACGGCAGCTTTCAGCCACGAGATGATGCATGCAGCGCACGAACTGAACGGTCCGACCTATGCCCATGCCATCCTCAGGACGAGCGAGTTCCTCGCGGCGCTGCCTTCAGCGTAACCTCCGCTGGTCTTCAAGACGGACGCGGCAAGACAAGGGCGAGGGAGAAGTAGCGATGCCCAAACTTGTAGTCATTGGAACGGTTGAAGTCACAGAGGGACGCAGGAGTCAGCTCCTGCCATTGCTCAAGGCGCACGGAACCCGCTGCCTGAACGACGAGCCTGGCACCTTGCATTTCGAAGTTCTGGTGCCTCGCGAGGATGATACGAAGTTGTTCGTCTACGAGGTGTATCGCGACGACGACGCGTTCGAGGCGCATCTAAGCGCCGCCTCGAGAGCACAGTTCCGGGAGGAGGCTGCGGGAATGTTCAAGACAATTCACGCGACGAAATGCACGCCCGCAGACTAGCAGCGCGGCACGGTCAGTAGTTCGGGGATCGTGTCTCAGTGTGAATTTCGACTTTCGCCCCTTCGCGGTCATTCAAAGTTGAGCGGCGCTCATTGCGAACGGTCATTCCGCAGCCGCTCGTCCGCCGATGATGCGAGCCTCCTGCACATAGTCGAAACCACCCTTGCCCGGCCAGGCACGTCCGTCAGGATAGCGCAACTCTATTCC
>JASHQJ010000311.1 GCA_030037595.1 Candidatus Binataceae bacterium | reverse complement strand
CTCACCGCGCTGGTCGCAGGTGAGCGGGCCAGAGGAGGCGGAGCTGGACACGACCAGCGGATTAGCACAGGGGTTGACGTTCATGCTGGGATAGGTGCATTGGGCGGACGGGATGGCATCGACCGCCTTACCGAGGTCCGCGATCGTCTCTGTCGGTCCGCCATTGTTGGTCAGCCCGGCGGTGGTATTCAGCACGTTGCTGGGCGAGCTGACCTGGATGTTGTTGTTGCTGAAGGCGCAAGAGGTATCGTCAGTGATGTTGTAGCCGCCGTCGGTGATGGTGCCGTAGCAATTCTTGCCGACTATGGCGAAGTTGCCCACCAGGATCGTGTTCTGAACCGTGGTGCTGCCGGAAAGATTGTAAATGGCGCCTCCCACGCTGGCGTAGTTGCCGTTGTCGTAGAAAGTGCTGTTAGCTATGGTCAGCGTGCCGTCGTTGTAAATAGCGCCGCCGTCGCTGCCGGTGGGTGTGGTATTGCCATAGAAAGTGCTGTTGAGCACGGTCAGCGTGCCGTCGTTGTAAATGGCGCCGCCGCCGCTTGCTGCGGCGGTGTTGTCGTAGAAAGTGCTGTTGAGCACGGTCAGCGTGCCGCCGTTCAAAATGCCGCTCCCATCGGTGGACAACCCGTTCTCGATGGTGAGATCATCCAGGTACACGGTGGTGCCGCCATTGATTCGCAGTACCCGACCATCATTGTCGCCGTCGACGGTGATGCCCGGCGAGGCAGTGGGCCCCATGATGGTCAAGTTGCTGGTAATAGTCGGCAACGTGTGCATGGTGAGCGTAATCGTCCCCGTCACGCTGAACGCAATCGTGTAGGGACCAGTGCCCGTCGTGCAATTCCCGGTTGGCGTGGAGCCGACAGCCACGTTCATCGCCTCGCGCAGCGTACACTCACTCGCGCCGTTGTCATCCAGGGTGGAATTGACCGTGATTGTCGTCTGCGCCTGCGCGGCCCCCGCCGCGAGCATCGCCAATATCCCAACCACTGCTGCCGCGAAGACGCTTCCGTTGGTCACTCCTCCCCGAATCCCTCGGCTCATGGTATCCCCCTGACTCTTTCGCCAGTCTTTGACTGGACGTTAGTGGTGCTCGCGGCGCCTCACTACCTGCCAGCGCGTCTACGCAAGCTCGGCGATCTCCCTGAGACTGCGCTCAACAAAAACTAATGGCAACGCTCGTATGACAGATCGTAGACGGCCCTAGAGATCAGTCTCTCCTAAGAACGCTAAGGTGAGTTTAGCCTCATTTGAAAAGATCAAAGCCAGTGCACCGCTTATCTGTGAGATGGACGATAACGCGAAGGAATTCGCGGTGGCACGCAGGCTCGCACGCATTCGGCCTCGGCATCATGGTGTCAGCCGCAGCGGGCTAAAGATTCCTCGCGCAGCGCTCGGACTCGGTCGGCTTTCGGGTTTGGCGCGCGATGCTCTCTCGGCGTCGAATCTTCGACTTGGACGAGAGACCGACGAGCGGCTTTAGGCCGTTCGCCCTTTCTTGTGCACTGATGGTCTAGGTGGGCGCTGAGACACAGCTCTTTATCGCAGCTCTGCTATTTCTGTGTCTCGCGGCTGCAGTCGTCGATCAAGTCCACTCTGAAGCGCCAGTGGTCGGCCACCTTGAACGCTGGAATCTTCCCGGGCCTCACGAGGCCAGCGAGCGTCGCAACGTGCATGTAAAGCTATTCGGCGAGCTCTTTGCTCGTCATGACTTGGCCGATCTCGAATCGTCCGTCCATGGCTCCCCCTTGAGCAAATGTAGATCGAAGAGATCTTGCGCATGGCCGCGCTTAGGTCGACCGACGAGATTCGCGATCGTGAATCGATTGCATTTCGGCACGTCACGGCGATAGATGACTGCCGATGACAGGGGGGACGATCACAGGGACGATCACTCTTGCCGGGATCATTGTTCTCGGGGATATTCTCTACATTCTGCTCGGTTGGCGTCGCTCTCCTCGCCCGTACCGAGCGACGCAGCGCTGGCTGGTAACTTCTTCTTTGCAAGAGGCCTCGCGAGTGCGAAAGCTAGGCCCCAATCCGAAGAATGCAGCATCAAACGGCACTCGTTTCGGTGATCCGGGAAATCTGAGGCTCGTATTGGCGCGCGAGACAACCCTTGCCTCGATCATCGGGCGAGGGCATGATAGGCGCGCTTCGGGAGCCGCGCTCAGCTCGCACTGCATGAAGGTCGAATCTTACACGGCCTCGTCCGCACTCGCGTTGACTCTCGCAAGTGAGGCGCAATCTTCCTCGGCGTCTCTAGGAGCGACGAAGCTCTAAAGACCATCTACAACTTGTCATTTCTCTTTCCATTTGGTTTTGTTGAGCGCAACTTGTCGGGCGGACCTTGCGCACGGCGCAGGGCGGGCGCGTAAACCTCCAGTCAACGACTGGCAAAACGTTCGGCGGAGTTCGTGAACGAAAAATCTCCGGATCCAAGATTGGCAACCAAGGAGTCGGCAATCACCCACACGTTTGCTCACAGCGCGTCGAAGGAAACTGAGATGTTGAGAATTCAGAAATCGCCTCACAGGAAAACAGCGCTCACCGTGCGCGTTGGGTTGCTTTCAGGATATTTCTGCTGGCGGTGACCTTGCTCGCGATGCCCTCGCACGCACGGGCGGCGAACTGCGTCGGCACGAACGCTTGCTACGAACGTAGCGGATCAATGGGAGACAATTCCTGCAACGCGACCGACGCATGTATATTTCAGCGTCGGAAATGTTGGCACGCAATCCTGCAATGCGCTTTACGCATGTTTTGAAGATCAATCCAATATCGGCGACAACGCTTGCGACGCTGACAGCGCCTGCGACCACAATCGAGGAGCGATTAGTTCCGATTACAACTATAGCCTTAACTATGCGGCGAGGTTGCGCGAAAGCGGGCACGTGTTCAGGAAGGAAGGCGGGACCCTCTTCGAGTCCTACCGCTGCTCCCGCCGGGTATGCGGGCCCGCTATCGGGACACATGGGAGTTTTCGCGCTATGACTTTGTGACATGCGTGCGAGCAGAGTGGAGAGTTTCAAAGATTCCATGCTCCACCGTGCATGCCGCGGTGCAACAAGGGCGTGCGAATTCGACTTCACCCGCCCCCCACCGCGATTCGGCCCGCCCTCCCGTTATTGACCCAACGGCGGCGAAGCGCCAATCTTTGACCATCATTGCTAAAGGGGGAGCGCCATGGACGGACGATTCGAGATCGGCCAGGTCATGACGAGCAAGGAACTCGCCGAATATCTGAACCTTCATGTCGCGACGGTGAGTCGGCTCGCGAAGCAAGGAAAGATTCCCGCGTTTAGGGTCGCTGAGCACTGGCGCTTTAGGCTCGACGCGATCGAAGACTGGATGCGCGAGAGTCAGGAGTAGGCGACAGTAACTTGCTTCTGCGTGTCCGATTTCGCACCGGTGGTAATCGACGTGGTAGATAGCTTTGGGCGCTTGCACTCGCCCTCCGCCGTTCAAGACACGGGCTAGCGATTCCGCATCCGCGAGGATGCGCAGCCCGCTTGCTCACGTCTCTGTCCAAAAACTAAGGTTCGGGCGCGCAGCGATGCGCGCAGGCGCCGATGGGGAAGTGGGTTTGCTCCCCTTTTTCCCACTCTTCGCCGGTCGCCATTCTTCCCGAATAGTGAGGGCTCGACGTGAACGACAAAGATGGCGACGAGCGAATCCAGAAATTCATGGAGGAGCTTCGACAGCGATGGCCTGCAGCCGTCGGCTGAAGAGACAGGAGACACTTCAGGCGGGGACTGGACGGAGTTTTTCGACCAGCTCCAGCCCACTCCGAGTTGAACCGATTATCGCGGACCCGGTATCCACTCGCTTTGGAAAACGAGGTGCGCTCATACATACGTACACTGGGGCGGTATATGCAGACCAGAATCTTCTTCGTACAGCAACGGGCGCGTCTCGGCCGGCCGCGGGCTGACCGACGCTGAGGTCATTGCGCCGGCAGAGGCTTTGGACTATCCGATCACGAATCAAGAGAACTCTACCGAGACGGATGAACTTAAGCCAAACTGAAGAGGCCATCGCTCGCGTTCCTAGGCGTTGCGGACACTATGGAATTCGCGGGATGAGTCATCCCCGGCCATGTTTGAGGTTTCGAAGCGGCAGAAAGGCTCTGGGGGGATTCGGTTATTCTCGACTATCAGAGGGCGCCGCAGTAGATCGGAACCATTCGAAAGGGGATTCGAAATGGACAAGTGTCCGGCCTTGCGCCGCAGCGAGCTCAACCGATCGGATGGTGTGGGGCACCCTTGCTGGCTGCGGGGCTTCCAGTATGATTTCGGAATAGTCGAGTGGCGGATTTGGTCCAAAAACCTGCTCCGGGTTTTTAATCCCCAATGCCAAAGCTTCGCGAGGTACTAACCATGAGGCTCAATAGAGCGAAGTTCTCAGCAATTGTCCTGGCATTCGCGATCCTCCCGTCTGTCCCGTTCCAGTTGCGCGCGCAAGGTCTTCAGAACCTGGCACCCAGCACGGCCCAGGGGCTAACTTCGACGCTTACCCCAGATCAGCAGTCGTTGGCGAACAAGGCATTATGCTCGGCGCTGGCAAGTCAGACTTCAAATCCCGCCTCCGCCAGCCCCTCGCTCCTAAGCAGCCCGAGCGTTATGGGGGCTGCGGCCTCCTCCTTTGCCGGAAGTACCAGCCTGCCGTTACCCAGCGCAACCGACCTGCTCAAAGGCTATGTGGCACAGCATGCCACCGACATCCTGGCGTCGTGCGCAGTGAGCAACGCGACCGGCGGATTGACCAATAAGATTCCAGGGGCTAGTTCGCTGCCCTCGATGCCGTAATTCTGCGGGTTTGCCCCGGCGGGTCGTCAACGACCTGGACGGCGGCGGTGTTGTTGTTGACCTGGAGATGTGAGCGATAGGCGGATTTAACACACCCTACGCGCGCGCGAGGCGCGGCGGTAATTGTGGGACTTTTGGGTGACCGGGTAGCATGGGGCGTTGATCGCGAGGCGCGATTGTCGAGATTTGGCCCCGCTAACTGATGCGCGCGAACGTTTCGAAGCCGGCAAGCCGCTTCCAAAGCGGGTCGATTACTCGCCTCGATTGGGCGGGTCAAGTTGGTGTAAATCTGAGGCGAGCCTCTTCACGCGCGCTTATCAGTCCGTGCTCAAGCGTGGGCAGGTGATGGCTGAGGTCTTCAGATCAGGCCTCGATCCAGATCTTGTGACAGCGGTTGGAATGGTTAGCCAGGCCGGAAGGATCGATCTTCAAGGTGATACGCCAGTTGAATTCTCAAGACTGCAGACCACTTAACATCAAAGAAAGGGTTCGCTGGCGAGCGGCAGGCCGCGAAAACGGTTGATTTCGGACTGCTTTATGGTCAGTCGGCATGCGGCTTAGACGGAAGCGGTGCCCTCTACGCATCCGGCATTGAGGATAATGATCTGTCATGGTCGCCGCGAGAAGCAAAAGCGGCGCGCCAAGAATTGCCGAGCTGTATCAGGAGTTCAGCGTTTGGCAGCTTCGGACGCGACATGCCTACGGGGTGCTGGATCCGTTCGATATTCCAGTCGAGGTCGAGGTTGTTGGAGTGGCGTCACTGATGGCGTACCGAAAATGACGAGCTCACGGTAGTCAAGAGGAACTCGTTATCGAGCCATCGGTCAGTCACTTCTGAGGTTTGAGGCGACCAGCGCAGTCAACTCCTCAGGCGTGACCCGTGTTCATTTCCGGCATGGCCGTGGTTGAATCTTCGATCGGACGCTTCCAGATCTGCTTGCGCGCTGCTCGCACAATACAGAAATGCAGCAGATCTCCGGATCCGGTGTTTTGGAGCTTCCCAGCAGTTTCCCCGTAGAAGTCATACTCGCAGCTTCCCAACGCGGTGGTCGACCGTTTGCACCCCACGGCGACGAATGTCCAGCGCTTCCGTTGAGCACCGTTCAGTAGATTTTGAATCGCGGAGAGCTTCAGGCGAAATTGCTGCTCGCGTAGTCACTCGTCTCTTTCCAAATCGGATTTGGGTGACCAGGGTGGCATTTCGCGATCGATGCGACGAGAGAAAGTTCCGGGCATAGCGCGCATCTCGTGACATCGGCCCATTCTGGGATACGAAAGACCCAAAGCAGAGTTGAGTTTTAGGATCACGCGCATATATTGCTGGCGACCCATAGCTCTTTCGGGAGATGACTCAAAATGGCCGGAAATTCAAGGAGGCATGCCCAACGTTGGTTCAAGCGGCTCGGTCGGATTGACGCGCAGACGCTTTAGGTCTGTCGATCGAACGGTTGCGCGCTTCCGCCAGGAGCCCTTGCTTCTGAAGGCGGTATCTATGCTTTCTAGTGGACGGGCGCGGTCAACTGGCTGTCATCCTGCAATCGCGAGCTGGAACTTCGTGGACCCGGCGGGCGCCGATTTGCGCTGAGGGTAGAAGACGACTGACAAGGCCTCCCTTCGCCTCTGCCACTGCCTCTCTATGTCGGCAAGAATGCAATGCCTTGAGCAGCTTAGGCATCTCACAGACGACGGGGGTTATGCACAGCGCAAAATTGTATATATTTATCAGTTCGCACCACTATCGGTGCTACTAATATCCTCATGCGCATTTGTTAGAAGACTTACCTTCTTCCTGTAGTCAGCCTTTCCAGTTATAAGTAATGATGGCGTCGGCTACGCAAATGTAGTCGGGTGAGGCAGGAGGTGGAGTATGCCGAACGTTATCGCGCCTGTCCTTCGCACTCTGTCCAAGGATCTCGCGATCGATCTTGGAACAGCAAATACGCTCGTTTATCGCCGCGGCGAAGGGCTCATATGCAATGAGCCATCTGTCGTAGCAATTCGTCATTCGAGCAGCGGCGAACGGCGAATTCTAGCGATCGGCGTCGAGGCTAAGAAGATGCTGGGGCGCGTTCATAGTGCGATCTCGGTAATCCGCCCGATTCGCGACGGAGTCATCTCAGATTTCGAAGCTACTCAGATGATGCTGAGGCATTTCATTCAGAAGGCCTGCGGCGCGCGATACTTGAAGCGGCCTCGTCTTGTGGTTTGCGTTCCATCGGGTAGTACTTCGATAGAAAAACGCGCGGTCGCCGAATCGGCGAAGTCAGTCGGCGCCGGTGAAGTTCATCTTGTGGGCCAGGCGCTCGCGGCCGCTATCGGAGCGGGGCTGCCGGTAACTGAACCTTGCGGCAGCATGATGGTCGATATAGGAGGGGGCACGACCGAGATCGCCGTTATATCGCTGGCGGGACTCGTCTATTCACAATCGCTGCGAATCGCCGGCGACAAGCTGGATGAGGCGATTATCCAGTTGCTTAGGCGACGCTACAATATTCAGATAGGCGAGCGCACCGCCGAAGTCATAAAGATCATGCTGGGATCGGCAGGACTCGACTCCGCAGTCGAAACATTTGATGTCAAGGCGCGCGACCTGGCGGCGCGCGAGCCTAAGACGGTCAGGATAACAAGTGCCGATATCCGTGAAGCACTCGCAGCGCCTTTAGCTCAATTGGTGGAGGCCGTGCGGCTCGCGCTCGAGCAAACGCCACCCGAACTCGCTGGGGACATAGTGGAGAACGGAATTGTAGTCGCGGGCGGCGGTGCTTTGCTGCGCGATCTCGCTACGTATCTGAGCCGGGAGGTCAGCCTTCCAGTGAATGTTAGTAATGATCCGCTAAAATCTGTTGTGCTCGGTGCGAGCAAGCTACTGGAAGATTCAGACTTGCTGGCCAAGGTATCGTTGAATTGAGCGACGGAGATTCCATAGTGGCAACGCTGGATTGCAAGCGCCCGGTCCCAGGTGTCCTGCCAATCAAGTTCCAAGGAGATTGCGGGCGACTCTAGTCTGCTGGTGGGTATCGTATATGTCCTCAGTCTACACGCTGGTACGGTGGATTCCAGGGGAAAATGGCCGAGTCAAGCCCATCGAACTGCCCGAGGACGCGGCGTGCGCAGACTTCGAGGGCGACGGGTCGCTCGCGCATATCTTCGCCACCTCCAGAGAACGGCTCGGACTTACTCGCGAGGCAGCGGCCGCCGAATCCCGGTTGCAGCTCTCGTATATCGAGATGATGGAGACCGGCAACTACCATGCGATTCCCGATCTGCTCTACCTGTTGCCATCGTTCCGCCGCTACGCGGAATTTCTCGGCCTCGACGCGAAAGAAGTCATAGCCATCTTCATGCGCGAGTTCGAGGAGTCGGAAAGCGCGGCTCTAGAGATTCAGACGCCGACAACCTGGCGCACAGTTAACCGGCCGTCCTTGCGATCGATTGTAGCGGCTGGTGGCGTCGTCGGAGCCGTCGTGTTGATCGCGGTCATCACGGCAAGGCTCGAGCATCGCAAGACGGCGTTCCACGCAACAGGAACGGCGGCTGCTGTCAACAAGCGAGCGACAGTAAGCTCACCCGTCGTAGTTGCAGTTCAACCGCCCGTCCCTGTCGCAAGCAATACCGAAACGGCAATCGTTACTCACTCGCCGGTACCGGCGGTGCACACGCGCGTCAAGCCAGTGCTCAAATCAAGGGCTTATTCCCTTCATCGTAGACACACCATGCGCTCGGTTCGACGAGCGCGATCCGGTCGTCGGCATCATCGCGCCAGTTAGGCGAACGATGCCTTACCCTGCATCACTTCTGCCCGGCCCGCTTGTTCGACGCTACGAACTCATTCCCGTTGTCTTCGAAAACGGCTTCGCAATTCTGTTGTAAATGGCGACTCTCGAACGTTCGCGTGCCCGTTCCATCGCTCACCGCCACTATCGGCCGTAGAAGTCTTGGCTCATGGCTTCCCAACGTGGTGGCGTCCGTTTCCGCCCCAGTGAGACGCATTCCCAGTGCTTCCCGCGGCTCGAACCGACGAGCGGCGGGAACCACTAAACCGGACCGCTCAGTATCGGTCGTGCTTCAGAAATCCGACGGAAAACTTCGGCGTTCCTTGCTATAGAGTGATCCGGCCGAATACCTATTCAGTCAGTGTTCCGCCCTTTTCTGCAGCGAGCGGCTCTTCTCGGAGCGCCGCTCCCCGCCTTACTGATTCCGTGACCGAGCCCCCGGCGTCGCTGCGGATTGACGATCAGGACCGGACACGGCGCTGCCCGAACCACGTGTTCAGCTACCGCTTCCCAGAACCAGATGCCGCAGCTCCGTGCGCCCAGTTGTCGCGATTACGATCAGGTTCGATTCTTACCGTTTCGCTGCTTGCAGGATCTCGATACCCGGATCACCCATCATCACGGTTACTTCGTAGCTCGCTCTGCCACCAACTCTCTGACGCGCCAGTTGCTCAACCTTGCTTCGCGCGGCAGCCTCTATCTTGCCGAAGGCTAATGCCACCTCTGGTCCGGGCGGCATTGCGACCACATGAAGCAGATGGAGTTTTGCCTGCCCTCCTCCGCTAGCTCGGAGGCCGGCCCAAGCGCAAGCAGCGAGTTCTTGTCGAAGTCCACCGGGCAGTGAATTTTCTTGAGCTGAGGCGTCTGTTCGGATGCGCCCGCGGCAGCTCCCGGGAGCGGCACGACCTCTACATTAGAGGGGACAGAATTGGCACCTTGAGCAAGTCCATTTTAGCGAGGCAAATCGACGTCCCGATTTCCGATCAAATCTTCGTTGGCATGCTAGTGAAATGGTTCAACGCAGCGCAACTTGCCGAGTTGCCCCCAACGAAGCCGTACCGCCCCGCGAATTCACGACCGAAATGACGGCGACGGTGAAGCAGAATCAACTCCGTCGTTAATCACGCGACCGCATCTCATTGTCGGCTGCCGACGACCGATCCCGCGTTCTTATAGCATGAATGGTGGTAGAATTATTTCTATGCGCGCGATCAAAGACTTTGAGGCTCGGTTCTGGCATGCGCTGGAAGATGGCCGAATTCAGTGCGATCTCTGTCCGCGTTTTTGCAAGCTCCATGACGGCCAACGCGGCCTCTGTTTCGTTCGCGCGCGGAACGCCGGGCGGATGGTGCTGACAACTTACGGCCGTTCGTCAGGATTTTGCATCGATCCGGTGGAGAAAAAACCTCTCAATCACTTCTTGCCAGGCACACCGGTGCTATCGTTCGGTACGGCTGGCTGCAATCTTACCTGCCGGTTTTGCCAGAATTGGGACATTTCCAAGGCCGATGAGTTCGACAGGCTTACCGATGAGGCTTTGCCCGAGGCGATCGCAGGCGCTGCTGCTCGAAGCGGCTGTCGCTCTGTGGCATTCACTTACAATGATCCAGTAGTTTTCGTCGAGTACGCGATCGATGTGGCCCAGGCCTGCCAGGCGCGAGGGCTGAAAACAATCGCTGTATCCGCGGGCTACATCTGCGATGCACCGCGCCGCGAGTTCTACCGCCACATCGACGCCGCCAATATCGACCTCAAGGGCTTCACGGAAGGCTTCTACAAGAAACTCTGCACGGGTTCGCTCGGTGCCGTGCTCGATACGCTGACTTACCTGAAGCAGGAGAGTTCAGTCTGGCTCGAGATCACTACCCTCTTGATTCCAGGCGAGAACGACTCGCCCGGGGAGCTCGAGGCGCTGAGCGCTTGGGTCTTCGAACATCTTGGCCCTGAGGTGCCGCTCCATTTCACGGCCTTCCATCCGGACTGGAAAATGCTCGACCGTCGCCCCACCCCAATGGCAACCCTGCAAACGGCGCGAAACATCGCGCGGAGAGTGGGCCTCCGCTACGTTTACACGGGCAACATTTACGACGAGTCCGGCCAAAGCACCTATTGCCACGACTGCGGCTCGCAATTGATAGGCCGCAACTGGTACGAGATCACTGCCTGGAAGCTCACCGAGGAGGGCTGTTGCGAAAAGTGCGGCATCATTTGTGCCGGTGTTTTCGACGGCCCGCCCGGAAATTGGGGGCCCCGTCGTCGGCCTTTGCTCATCGAAGCGCAGCGTTCTCGCTGACGAGCCGGGCCAGCGCTATTTAGCTGCGCTGCGCGACCGCGTGATCACGAATCTCGGTGGGTTTCGACGTGTTAGATCGGGCACAATCTAATCCGTAAAATGCGAGCTCGCTGCCCCAGGCGGAATCGAACGTTGACAGCGGCGATCGGCATCGGCGATGCGTGCCTTCGCATTGCTCCTCGACTAGGAGTTCAGGCCGCGTGCGTAGATTATTTTGCTAATACGTTCGGCCACGGCCCTCTCGGTCTCGAGGATCTTCGACTGAGGTGGATAAATAAGACCGGCTTGCAAATCTGCCTCGGTAACCAGTTGCGCAAGCGCACGAGCGGCTTCGATGAACATCTCGTCTGACACGCGCTGGCAGCGGGTGTTGTAGATCGCCAGGCCAAGCGCGGGAAAGATATAGAGATTGTTGCATTGACCGGGAACGAAGCGGCGGCCGCCGAAATCAACCGGAGCGAACGGACTCCCGCTCGCGAAGACCGCGCGTCCCTCGGACCAGCGGTAAGCCTCCTCAGCGGTGCATTCCGAGCGCGAAGTAGGATTCGACAACGCAAAGATGATCGGCCGCGAGTTGTGGCGCGCCATCGCTTCTACGACCCGCTGATCGAAGGCCTTGGCTGCCGTGCTGACTCCGATAATGACCGTCGGTCGGATCGATTCAATCACATCGACAAAGTTCCGGGTTGGGGAATGAACCTGCGCAAACCTGCGTTGATAGTCGCTCAGATCCCCGCGCGTCGACTCGACGAGACCGTTTCGATTGGAAAGCCAGATTTTCCCCCGCGCTTCCTCTTCTGATAGGCCGTCGAGCTTTAAAGCCTGGGTTAAAATGTCAGCAATCCCAACCGCGGCCGCGCCTGCACCGAGAAAAAGAAATCGCTGCGCCGCGAGCGTGCTGCCGGTGATGCGGACGGCATTGAGTAGCCCCGCAAGGACAACCGCGCCGGAGCCCTGGATGTCATCGTTGAAGGAACACACCCGGTCGCGATAACGCGCCAGCAGTCGGAAGGCATCGGCGCGCGCCCAGTCCTCCCATTGAATGCAGCAGCCGGGGAACTCCTGCTCGATCGCGGTAACAAACTCCTCGACAAACTCGTCCAGCTCCCCGGAAGCGGGGCGTCGCCGACGAAGACCGATGTAGAGCGGGTCATTGAGAAGCGCGTCGTTATTGGTCCCGCAGTCGAGTGTGATTGGCAGAGTGAATCGCGGCGGTATACCAGCCGCCGCTGAGTATAGGGCTAGCTTTCCGATCGGGATTCCCATCCCGTTTGCCCCCAGATCTCCGAGCCCGAGTATCCGTTCACCACTTGTGACCACAACAAAGCGAACATCTCGCTCCGGCCAGTTGCGAAGCAGCTCGCGAATGCGACCTTTTCGTTTGAGCGAAAAGTACAGCCCTCTCGGACGCCGGAAAATCTGGCTCCACTTGAGGCACGCCTCGCCCACCACAGGTGTGTACACGAGCGGCAAATATCGGGCCGTATCGCTCCTCAGTACTCGAAAGAAAAGCTCCTCGTCCGCATCCCGCAATTCTGACAAAGTGAGATACCTGTCGAAGTCACCCCCCTTACCATCGATCTGGAGCCTGATGCGCTCAACAGAGATAGCTTCGCTCTCGATCGCCTCAGGTAGAAGGCCATGGAGTCCAAGTTTGTCCCGTTCGGATTCGCTGAAACATAGCGAGCGATTCAAACTCGGGTTGCGCAAAAGCTCGATTCCGCGGGTTGCGGCTTCCGGTTTGTTCCGTTCCACGAATGACCTCCTTCCGATCTGACTAAGTACCGCTCTTGAGCAAGACTAAACCCGTAGCGCGTTGGTGCTTAGCCAGTTCCATCAAACTGACTCGCGACTTCCGACTCGCGACTTCGTACGGCAGAGAATGCCAACAGATGACCAGTGCCGCATCAGATCCGGTTGTCTCACGTTCTGGCACAAAGGAGCGCCATCTGGCGCCTATGCTCGGTTTAATAGCGCGCCTCCGAAGGCGGGCCTGGGTATTTGCTATTCTTACGCATCCGGAACCCAGCGACATGAGCGACTATCACGCGTCCCAGCACGCCACCCGACCGTGGAACAGCGAGGATTTCGCTCCCAGGTGAGATGATATCGACTTTGAACGCCATCACATTCGCCTCCACAGACTTTGAGCCGCTACGGTCTAGCGCCCCGCAAACATCGGCAACATCAACGTGTTCAGCTGCTTCCTATAATCCGCGGCGAGCTTCGAATCGAGCGATGAGGGGGCACTATGGGAACGGTCGGTTTGGCGAGGGTTTGAATCTTGCGCAAGCACAATGCAAAAATCATCTGGACTGATGATGCGGCGCTACGAACCTAACGCGCTGGTTAGAAAAGCTCAGGGCGATCGCGCAAAACGCAGTGAAGCTGGTGCTCTGCGGGTTTCGCATACTCGGTGAAATAGTTCGCTAGAAGGAGCGATCAATCACCCTCGTGCTGTTCTTCTCTTGCCCGCGCTTGCTTCCAAGCCCAAGGGCCTTGCCGGAGAATTTATCGACCGGAATACCTGACGCCCGTGACAATTTGAGCGCGTCTCGTGTCGCGTCTGCCGCGGTAACTCGTGGTTTCGGATCGACGTGGGACGACCGAAATTGCGATTTTCAAACGCTGTCATTCTGAGAGTTTAGACACTCAAAATGGGGGATCCAGATTTGCCTACTTTTGACCCGTTTCCCGGCAAATTTTAAATGTGACTAAAGGTTCTGGAGTTCAACACACGCCGAAAGAAAATCAATCTTGAATGAGCAGATTATAGTGACAATAACGACTGATTCAAAAAAACCGGAATTTGGTATTTTATAGTAGCAATGGGTTTCTTCAACTCAAATGACGGCGCAGTTCGGCCCATTCCGACCGCCAGACGGTGGCGAGGAGCGCCGCAAACGCCGGGCACGCCGGCGAGCCTCGCGGCGGCCACCATCACCTTCAGTTCGCGGTAGGAGGTTTGATATCTGGACCGCTACCTTCTTTCCTTGAGTACCCGCAAGATGCGCGAGACGCGTGAGACCCCGGTCGTATCGCACCCGGTCCGCCGCTGGATGAGGTAGCGCAACTTGGCTGCGCTCCACCGTCCGGGGGCAGATTCGAACCGCGCGGCGCGGTGCCTTAGCGTCCGCTCTATGCAAGGCTATGGAGAGATTCCAAACGCCTATTACGCGCGAGGTTGACTATCGACGTGCTCGCAGCGAAAGTATCGCATGCACCGCATCACCTCCCTCAACCGCCCTAGCCGGAGATCAATGCAAGAAGCTTCCGTGTCTTCACGTTCAAAATTCATTGTCGAACTAATCAAACCGTCGCACTACGATGATGACGGCTACGTCAT
>JASHQJ010000310.1 GCA_030037595.1 Candidatus Binataceae bacterium | reverse complement strand
CTTCGCTTGCGAGAGCACGCGGCCAAGGTCGAACGGCCAATCCTCGACCGCGAACTCAAAGCACCTGTTAATTTGATCGTTGCTGAGGCCATGCTCATGCCGAAGCGCGGCTTCGACCGCATGGCGGGTTTCGACGCGTGCCGCCGCGATTTTGCGCGACACCGTAGATTCGTGCTCGCCGAGTATCGCGGCGACCTCGGCGAGCGTCAGTTCCTGCACGTAGTAGTAAGCGAGGCGGAGCTTGTCGCGCGGCTCTAGCGCCGCGATAGCGCCGCTCAACGCATTGCCGAGTGCGGTGAGAAGCCGTGCGCGATCCGGATCGTTATCCGGCCCGCTCTCCACCGCGCCGTCGCGAAATCCATTGTCGTGCTGCGCGAGTGATTCCGTTGTCCGCGCCGCGCGCCATTCATCGACCTGGCGGCGCGCGATCACGACTCGAAGCCATGGTTTCAGCGAGCTTCGGCCGTGATAGTGAGCAAGCGGCGACTTGCGATTCGTGTGCTCAACTTCACGGACTCCGTAAAGATCTGCCCACAACGAATCCGCGGCCTCGCTTGCCCGCGCCGGGTCGCTGATCAACGAGCGCGCGATCGCTTCGGCCGCCGGACGAAACTCCTTGATAAACGCGGCCCAGGCATCCTGGTTGCCCGCGAGGCACGCCGTCGCCAGCGCGAGATCGCGAACGTGCAGTGACTCGAGGAAGGCGGTGCCGGCAGATGAATCCGCTTCGGCGCTTTCGCCGAAGCGGCTAACGAAGCTTCGCTCTACCGCGGCGGCAAATTCCGAATGCGAGAGTTTCCAGCGCACGGCGCCGCTCTCGGCATAGAGCCGCTCGATAACCGAGCGGTACTGGCTGAAACGATCGGGCGAACCCGGCTTCATTCAGACCCGCGAGCGCCGGCGCGAGGCACTGCAAGTAGTATAGTGCTCAGCCGAGGTTTTGCAAAAACTCAATCAACAGCTCGTTGATCCGCTTCGGCCGCTCCTGCTGAATCCAGTGCCCCGCGCCAACAACGATTTCCTTCTTCTTGAGGTTGGGCATGAACATCCCGATGTGCTCAAAGCCGCCCGGTATCATGTCGCGCACCACATCATGCTCGCCCGCGGCGAAGATCGATGGCTGGCGCAGCTTGGCCCCATCGAGGAACGGCGTCAGCTCCGCGTTGCGATCGAAATTGCGATACCAGTTGAGGCCGCCGCGGAAGCCCGCGCGCTTGAATTCGCCCGCGAAGAAATCCAGGTCCGCCTCGGACAGCCATGGCGGCAGCCTGGTCGGCATTGTGACCGACTCGATGAATCGCTTGGTCTTCGGGAAGATGTGCTTCCATCTCTCCGCGGCCGGCGCATCACCGGAAAGCGAATAAAGAATCATCGCCAGCGAGCGGCGCGGGTCCTCTTCGAGTTCGCGCTCGGCGCGCCCCGGTTCCTGGAAATAGACGGTGTAGTGGTGATTGTCACCGGCCATCGCTTTCATCACCTGCGTCGGTCGGCCGGACCCGCGTGGAACGTACGGAACGCTAAGCAGCGCAACTGCGCGAAAGATATCCGGCCGAAGCAGTGCGCAATGCCATGCGACGGGCGAGCCCCAATCGTGGCCGACGATCACGGCGGAATCGACGCCGAGGCGGTTAACGAGGCCGACGATATCGCCGGTGAGATTCAGGATGTTGTAAGACTCGATCGGATCGGGCTTGTCGGTCTGTCCGTAGCCGCGCTGATCAGGCGCAACGACGCGAAAACCCGCCGCGGCGAGCGCGGGAACCTGATGACGATACGAGTACCAGGATTCAGGCCATCCGTGGCACAGCACGACGAGCGGGCCACTGCCCTGCTCGACGTAGTGCATGCGGATACCGTTGGTGGTGACGAACTGATGCTTGAGCTCGGGCATCGGTGTAAGCCTCCGCGCCGGAACCTACACCGCCGCACTGACAGAGGCGAGCGGAAGGGCTAGCTCATGGCGTGAAACTCAAACGGATTCAGCGCCGCGGCACCTGTTCCTCGAACGTCGTTCACATTGCGCGTCACCAAAGTCATTCGATGCGCGAGCGCCGTCGCCGCCATGAGCGAGTCAATCACGGGGAAGTTGCCGCGCGCATAGAGCCTTCCCCAAGTTTCCGCGACTGCCAAATCGATCGGCAGCAGACGATCGGTGTAGGCGCTGCAGAGATCGCCCAGCCATCGTTCCAGTGCGGCTGCGCGTGATCCCTCGCGCCGCTTGAGCCGCTCGATACCCTGGCGCACTTCGCCAACCACCAACACGCTCAGATAGAGCTCCTCGGCGGCAACGCTCGCGAACCAGGCGGCGACGCGAGCATTGCATCGGTCGCCCTTGCATATTTCGGAGAGCACTCTGGTGTCGAGGAGGTACACTCTTCAGAACTTGATCTTGCGTGCGCGCTCGCGCGGGCACTTGATTCCAACGCTTGCAAGCGGAGCGGTCATGAGAAATTCTTTGAAGTCCATTCGCTCCGGCTTTATGCGCTGGTACTCGTCGATCGCAAGGACCACCGCGATCGCCCTGCCGTGGCGGGTGACGGTCTGCGGCCCCTGTTTGAGGGTGTGATCGATAAGCTCGCTGAAGCGCGCCTTCGCCGCTTGGATTTGCCATTTCATGTGGCACGTCCGATTCTGACCAGACTGACCAGATTTTTACTAGATAACATATGGTGCTGCAATTCCTGACGACGCGCCAGCAGCGGAGCAGCTTTCAACGCGGCACGCGGGCAGTTGCGGCGCAGATGATCATCGCGGTGTCGGCCGCAGCGGCCTGGATTACTCGCCCAGCGCTCGGAATGACGAAACAAAATGCGCGCTTGTTGGGAGCCTCGCCCGCGGCTGGTGCGTTGGGCGGAAGCCGCACCCTGGGAGAGATTGCAGTCCGATTCGCGATGCGAACGAGAGCGGGAGGGGGCGCCCGCCGCCTCTACAGAATGTGATCTTTTCCGAAGTGATGGCGGCCGTCCCCCGCTTTTGACTGGGGGAAGAGGATTAAGGTGAGGATGGCGCCGGAGGCGCGTCAGGAGTGCTTCAGCTTCTTCACTTCCGCCGCCATTTCGGGCACGGCCTTGAACAGGTCCGCCACCAGGCCATAGTCGGCGACGTTAAAGATCGGCGCTTCCTCGTCCTTGTTGATCGCGACGATGATCTTGGAGTCTTTCATCCCCGCCAGATGCTGAATCGCACCGGAGATTCCCACCGCGACGTAAAGCTCGGGTGCGACCACCTTACCCGTCTGCCCGACTTGCAAGTCGTTGGGCACGAAGCCCGCATCGACCGCGGCGCGCGACGCGCCCATCGCGGCGCCCATTTCATCGACCAGCGGCTCCAGCACCGTCTTGAAGTTCTCGCCGGACTTGAGGCCGCGGCCGCCCGACACGACAATCCGCGCCTCGGTCAGCTGCGGGCGATCGCTCTTGGTCGCGTTGAACGCGACGTATTCCATCTTGAGCGCGCCCGCGTCAATTTCCGCCGCCTGCTTCTCGACTGGAGCTGCCGAGGCTGCCGGCTTGGCCGCGTCAAACGCGGTGCCGCGTACCGTCAGCACCTTGATCGGTCCGTCGAGCTCGACGCTCGCGAGCGCGTTGCCCGCGTACATCGGTCGCACGAAAGTGCCGTCGTCGTTGATCGTGACGATTTCGGAAGCCATCGGGGCGCCGAGCCGCGCTGCAAGGCGCGGGAACAAATCCTTGCCGATCGCGGTCGCGGTCGCGATCACGAACTCTACTCCTTCCTTTTTCGCCAGCGCGGCGAGCGCCTGCGCATGCGCGTCGGCAAGATAGTTCTTCAGGGCCGCGTGCTCGAGCGCAATCACCTTGCTGGTGCCGTACTTGGCGAGCTCGGTCGCGAGCGCCTCGGGGGCGTCACCCGCGACCACCGCGATCGCCTTGCCCGAGCGCTTGCCCGCGAGCTCGAGTCCCGCGTGAACCGCGGTCAGCGTTGTCTTTGGAAAGTGGCCGCCCTGATGCTCCGCGAAAATTAATACGTCACCCATCTTGGAATCACTCCCCGCGCGGCTCTCGGCGAATCGTCCGGCGCCGGCGGATCAAAATAGTTGTCTTATCGTCAGATCGCCTTCGCTTCCGTATGCAGCACCTGCACCAGCTCTTCGACCGACGCGACTTTGCGGCCGGCCTGGCGCTTGGGGGGAGCATCGAGACGCTTGATCTTGAGCTTGGGCGCAAGATCGACGCCGAGGCTGTCGGCCGCGACTTCTTTCAGCTCCTTCTTGCGTGCCTTCATGATCCCCGGCAGCGAGGCGTAGCGCGGTTCGTTGAGGCGAAGGTCGGTGGTGATAACGGCGGGCAGCTTGAATGCAATCGTCTCGAGGCCGCCGTCAACTTCGCGAATCACTGTGCACTTGTCGCCCGCGAATTCGACCTTGGAGGCGAACGTCGCCTGCGGCCATCCGAGCGTCTCGGCGACGATCTGGCCGACCTGGTTCGAGTCATCATCGATCGCCTGTTTGCCAAGGATGATGAGATCAGGTTTTTCGTCGTCGGCGACCTTGGCGATGATGCGCGCGATCGCGAGCTGGTCGAGCGCAGCGTCGGATTTCACCAGGATCGCGCGGTCGGCGCCCATCGCGAGCCCGGTGCGCAGCTGCTCCTGACAGGTCGTCTGGCCGACGCTCAGCAGGATAACTTCGCCGGTCTGCTTTTCCTTGATGCGGAGCGCCTCTTCGATCGCGATCTCGCAAAACGGGTTGATAACCCACTTGACGTTGTCGGTCGCGATACCGGAGCCGTCGGGCAGCACGCGGATCGTGGTCGCAGGGTCGGGCACGCGTTTGATTGGAACGAGAATCTTCACAGCAATATCACTCCACGCATTCGTTCATGCGGCGATGCGTAAAAGGGCTACAAGTTGCTCGGGAATCGCGCCGATAAAACGCAAAGAAACTAACAGCGGTTAGATCGCCAGTCAATTCATTCTAATACCCGCGCCAAGCGCGGGCAAAAGCGATTGAGCGCCGGCGCTACTCGTTGAAGCCGAGGCGATGCGACAGCTCGCGGCCCGCGTCGCCGAGAACGGGCGCGATTTCCGCCGCGATCCGCTCCGAATCGACGCGATACGACGGACCCGACACTGCGAGCGAACCCACCACTGAACGCGTGTAGTCGCGAATTGGCACCGCAACCGATGACACCTCATCGACGAATTCGCCCGCGTCGACGGCGTAACCCTGGCGAACCACTGCCTCGAGTTGCGCAATTAACGCGGCGCGGTCGATTATTGTGCGATCGGTGTAACTCTTCAGCGTCTCGGGCAGTGCGGATTGCTGTTGACCCTCGGAATCGAACGCGAGATGAACCTTGCCGGGCGCCGTGCAATAGAGCGGCAGCGTGAGCCCGATCGGCGGCGTGATTCGCACCGCGCGATCCTCGGCCTCCGACGCCTCGAGCGGCACGACGCCCTCACGCCGCACGATCGCGACATAGGCGGTCTCGCGGCATTTTCGCGCTAGGTCGGATAGAATCGGGCGCGCTTGCCTCACGAGTCCCATGTGATGGATATAGCGGCGGCCGAGATGGAGGCACTTGATACCGAGGCGATAGTTTTCGGTCGCCTTGTTTTGCTCGATATAGCCGCGCGCCTCGAGCGTCGCGAGCAGGCGAAAGACGTTGTTTTTGTGGAGCTTGAGGCGCTTGGAAAGCTCGGTGACGCCAAGCTCGTCGGCCTCGCCGAAGAACTGTTCGAGCACGTCGAGCGCGTGCGCGACAGACTGGATAACGTAGTTGGTTTTATCGCGTCTCACCATCGCAATTCCCTGCCGCCTTGCGAGGTCCGGTGAAGAGGCCGAAGGGCGGTTTGGAAAGACGTTTTAATCTAGACGTGCGTTTCCAAGGCTGTCAACGATGGGCGCGCAGAAATCGAAATTATAAGCTAATTACCTAAAATCAAAGGATAATTTGTAAACGCGAGGGCGCGCCTTAATGGCCGATCCGACATGAGCAAGCCCTTTCCGCCGGAATTCTTCCGCCGCCTGGATGACTCTGATGATGAGGCATTTTACTCGATGCCGCGGCTCGTCGTTCATATCGACGAAGGCGCGATCGCCAAGGTCCGCGAAATCTATGCGCACCTCTTGCCGAAGGGCGGCGCGATCCTCGACTTGATGAGCAGTTGGCGATCGCATCTGCCGGAGGACCTCAATCCTTCGCGCGTCGTCGGCCTCGGTATGAATCGCGCCGAGATGGAAGACAATCCGGCGCTCACTGAAATCGTCGTGCACAACTTGAATCGTGAGCCTCGCACCAGTTTCCACGATGCCGAATTTGACGGCGCCGTCGTAACAGTGTCGGTGCAGTACATGACGCGGCCCCTCGAAATCTTCGTCGAGGTGGGGCGCGTGCTCAAGCCCGGCGCGCCGTTTATCGTCACCTACTCGAACCGGATGTTCCCGACCAAGGCCGTCGCGATTTGGCAGAGCCTCGACGATTTCGACCGCAGCAAGCTGGTCGCGCGCTACTTTATGGAAAGCAGAGCATTTGAGAAGATCGATTTCATCAGCCGCACCGGCCCGACCGATCCGCCGTCGGATCCGATCTGGGCGGTCGTCGGCTACCGCATCCGTGAGGCGCTCACTTGATCAAGAACCAAGGACTTCGCCATCTCGCCCTCAAAGTCGCCGACGTGAGGCGCTCGGTAGATTTTTATCGGCGCGTGTTCGGGATGAAAGTGGTCTGGGAGCCCGACGCCGACAACGTTTATCTGAGCTCAGGATGCGACAATCTCGCGATTCATCGCGGCAACGCCGGTGATGATGCGGCGCAGCGCATGGATCATCTCGGCTTCATCGTGCCCACGATCGCCGACGTCGAAGCGGGATGGGAGTGGGTGAAGCAGAACGGCATCGACGTAGTGAATCCCCTCAAGCATCACCGCGACGGCTCGGTATCATTTTATATCCGCGATCCTGACGGCAACGTGATTCAGGCGCTCTACGAGCCGACGATCAGTCCGCAATCGTTCCGCGGCTAAGCGCTGATTTACTCGCCGAATCCGCGCCGGAGAAAAATCATGCTCAAGGGCCGCGCGACTGCCGACGCCACCGCCTCTTACGCCCGCCGCTTTTCCAACCTCGCCGGGAACTTCCGCCCGATGCTCGGATGCTCCGTCACGTCGATTGGAATCGGTACCTATCTCGGCGAAGCCGACGAAGAAACCGATCGCGCCTACGAGCACGCGATCGAAACTGCCCTCGCCGGCGGAATCAATCTCGTCGACACGGCGGTCAACTATCGCTTCCAGCGTAGCGAGCGCACCATCGGCAAGGTCCTCGCCAAGCTCACTGCCGCGGGCACGCTCAAGCGCGAAGAACTGATCGTCGCGACCAAGGGCGGCTACATCACCTTTGACGGTGAAGTGCCGCCCGACCCGCGCCGATGGTTCGAAGAGCATTTCGTCCGCACCGGAATCGTGGCGCCCGACGATCTCGTGGATGGCTCGCATTGCATGACGCCAAAGTATATCGGCGCGATGCTCGAGATGTCGCGGCAAAACCTCGGCCTCGCGACGATCGATATGTACTACCTGCACAATCCCGAGACGCAGCTCGAGGCCGTGAGCCGCAAGGAGTTCCTCGCGCGCATCCGTACGATATTCGAGTTTCTCGAGGGCGCCGTCAGTGATGGACGAATCGGCGTCTATGGCGCCGCGACCTGGAACGGATTTCGCGCCGAACCGACCGAGCGCGGATGGCTTTCGCTCGACGAGCTGATGCGTGTCGCGCGCGAGGTCGGCGGCGATGCGCACCACTTTCGCGCAATCCAGTTGCCCTACAATCTCGCGATGCCCGAGGCCGTGACGCGGGCCAACCAGGTCGCGGGACAGGGGCGCGTGACCACGCTCGCGATGGCGGAGCAGCTCGGCCTCGGCGTCAGCGCAAGTGCCACGCTGCTCCAGGGACAACTCTCGCGCGGACTGCCGCAGATGCTTCGCGACGCTTTCCCGACCCTTAAGTCCGACGCGCAACGCGCGATCCAATTCGTGCGCTCGACGCCGGGCGTCAACGTCGCTCTCGTTGGAATGAAATCAGTCGAACATGTGCGCGAGGCGCTCGCGACCGCCAGCTACCCGCCCGCGACCCTCGAAGAGCTGATGCGCCTCTTCAAGCGCTCCGGTGACCCGTAATCCGTTCGATCAGAACATGAACGTGATCGGATTCGTTGCCGCGAGCGGCATCGTGAATAGCATGGTCTCGACCAGCGCGATCAGGAAGAGGTTGCGCGAGGTGCTGTAGGCCGAGGCCGCGAAAATCTCGAGCATCACGAAGCTCAAGATGATGAGCGGAACGCTCAGAAAGAGCACGCCCGGGAAGACCCCGATCGCGGCGCCGGCGAACAGCAGCAGCACGATCACCGCGCGCCCCCCCGCGCCGAGCACCGTCGAGATAACGATTCCGCCGCGCCGCACCAGGAACTCGAACCCGAGCCAGAACGGCAGCATGATTAAGCAGGCGATGATCCACGCCACCATCCGCTCCGGCGTGAGCGCGAGGCGATGCAGCGCGACCCAGTACGAGTTCTGGCAGATGTAAATCGTCGCGAACGCGAGCGCCGCCGCAACCAGCGTCGCGCCGATTCTCTCGCGGATCCATCGCCACTCGAGCCGCCGCCAGAGCACCAGCACCGCGATCGCGGCGATGCCCGCGACGCCGAGCCACGCGAGCTCGCTCTCCGCCACTATCAACGACATGAACGCCACGGGCGAATCGTTTGCCACCAGCGGCATCGCTATGATCAGCGCCGCGGCGAGAATCGCCATTCCGATCCAGCCGCCTTGAGCCTCTCGTTCCGGCCATCCGGATGCGATCGAGCCGGCGATCCTGCCGATTGGCACGAGCAGGATCAGCAGCAACCACGACGCGATATTCGCAAGGCGCAGCCGTGGATCTCTGAGCGTGATATCTCCTGTGCGCGCGGCGCCGAGCGACGAGTCGAGCCACTTGATGATCGTGCTCGCGGACCGATCCGAGTTAAGGATTGTCACGTGGTTGAGCCCCGGCATCTGGATCGCTTCGACGGCATTGCCGTGCGCGAAATCACCGTAGAGCTGGCCGAGCGCGATCGGCTGCACACCCGCCAGATGGGCGGCGAAGATCTTCGAAAGGTTCTGGATAAAGTCAGGGTCGTGCTGTGCGAAGATGAATAGGGCATTCTTCGGACGCACCGGCCCCAGGCTGAATCCGCCCGAGATCATTATAGCCGCCTTCAATTCAGGATCGTTGGACGCGTAATCGAGCACCGCCCCCGCGCCCATCGAATGCCCGATCACCGCGACGCGCGATCCGTCAACGCGATCGGAGGCGCGCATGAAATCGACCGCCGCTTTGACGTCCGGCCGAAGCGTCGCGCGCGAAAAGTCATTCTCGAACGGATTACGATTCTCGCCGTGGCCGCGCACGTCGATCGCGAGCACGCCGTAGCCATTCTCCGCGATCTTGCGTGCGAGTGAGCTCATTGTTTCCCGATCTGCCGTGAAGCCGTGCACCAGCACCACGGCGGGTGGACGCTCCGCTACCGGCCGGGGAAACGGCGTCAGGAACGAATTCCCCGCCGCCATGCCCCCCGGTCCCGGCAGGTAGAACGTGGCCGGGATACCGCCCGGCAACATTACATCGGAATGAGCCGGCCCTCGCTTCTGATCCCGGGCGAGCCTTGCAACGGCGAGGATAAATAGCGCCGCGACGATCCACGCGAGCACGCGAACATAGGTCCACATAGAGTCATACGCCGTTAACTAAGGCTGCACCTCCCGGCTGAACGATCCAAGGTGTATCGGCCGCATGCGATCAGGCACCGAATCGAATCGCGCCGCGGGCTTTTGCCTTCGCCGCTTCTTCTTCGCGATTTCGCGACGGCGCGCTGGTCTCGAGCGAATGCAGTAGCCGGCTCGATACTTTCGCAATCTCGTCAACCGCCGCCATGAACGATCGCTCGTTGGTCTTCGACGGCTTGTTGAAGCCGGTGATTTTGCGTACGAACTGGAGCGACGCGGCATGCACCTCGTCATCGGTGACGGGCGGATCGAAATTGAAAAGCGTCTTGATGTTCCTGCACATAATTCACCGCCTCCGCGGCTCGAAACGATTCAAGCGCGTCGAGCGATACGTTAGTCGCCTCGCGCGCCGCGGAAAAGCGCTGGCAGTGTCTGATGATTGAACGCCGGGCGCGGGCAGAGAGTTACGCCGTGCGCCGCGGGGAGAGACTCACGCTGGTGTTTACTTCGCGCTCACCTGAGCGCCGTCGTTCCACGCCCACTGATTGAGCTTGTCACCCGTGCGATGCGTCGGCGGAATCTTGTTGAGCACGTACAGCCCGCTGCCGTAGTCGCCGAACGGCAGCACCGCGATCCGCGCCGGCGCCCCTTCCTCGTAGTCATATGCGACGGGCGTTTTGATTCTGCCCGGATCGGCTTCCACCAGGTGATCGAACCAGGCCTTTCGTCCGTGCGTGTCGAGACCGTACTCAGGCTGGAAGAAGGGCCGGTTATCAAGGCCGGCTTGGCTCGTGCTGGCGCATCGGCTGAGTAGTAACGCGCCGAGGATCATCGATCCTGCAATGGCGGCCAGACGATTCAGCGCGGCTACGATGCAACCATCGGCAAGCAAAGAAGGCATGAGGTCACCGCGCCTAAGCTTTTATGCTTGATTACCTACGCGACTTTCGATCCTGAAATTTAGGCGGCTTCCACGTGGAATCGGGTGCGAAGTGGAGCAATGTCATCGACCGAGAGCCCCAAGGCGCTCGCAGGTATTACGCGGTACTCACTTCAAACCTGATGCACGCTGGCCATGATCGCAGCCGGCTCTGCTACGATGCATCCCGCTCGATGGCGCGCGCGGTGCGAGGCGTCGAGCTTGCCAGTGCGAGAGCAAACGCCATCTTCTCACCTGATGTCCATCGCGACGGGTCTCCTGGCCGTTGTGATCGTGATGGCGTGGCAGGTCTTCATGGTCCAGCGATTAGGCGCCAACTGGACCTCGCTCTTCTGCGCTGGCGACCGATATCCGGTGCCGCCGGCGCTGGCGTTCGAGCACGTTGCCCAGCTTCACAAGAGCGACGGTTACGACGGCCAATTCTACCACTACCTCGCACACGATCCGTTTTTGAGCCGCGGGTTCGTCAATTACATCGACGCGCCGCGCGTGCGCTGCAGCCGTATTCTCCTGCCGCTCCTCGCCTACCTCGTGGCGCTTGGCAACGATCGCTGGATCGACGGCAGCTATTTTCTCCTGGTGCTCGTATCGGTCTTTCTCGGTACCTACTGGGTGTCCCGATATTCGCGACGCGAGTCACTGAGCGAGTGGTGGGGGCTCGGCTTCCTGTTGGTGCCTGCGGTAATCGTCTCCGACGATCGGATGACGATCGACGGCGTGCTCGCCGCGCTCTGCGCTGGGTTTGTGCTGTTGGCTTCCGAGGCGATCGACTGGAAAGTCTTCCTGGTCGCGATACTCGCGGCTCTCACGCGCGAGACGGGGGCGTTGCTGGCGCTGGCGTGCTGCATCTGGCTCTTCGCGAAGCGGCGCTACGGAGCCGCGGCTTGCTTCGCGACCGCCTTCGCACCGGCGCTCGCCTGGTATCTGTTCGTGCTCCATCGCACCGCCGCGGAACCCCCGCCCCTTTCGATGCTGTCATATTGTCCAACGGCGGGATTGGTGGAGCGCTTGATTCACCCGGCGGTGCCACGGCTGACACCCGCACTCAGCGCGCTGGTGATCTGCGCTGACTACGTCGCGCTGGTGGGAGTTGTCATTGCGCTTGGGCTCACTACAGTCCTCGCCGCGAAGCGAAGCTTCGATCCGCGCGCGATCGCGATCTACCTCTTTGCGCTGATGGTGTTGATGTTTTCCGCTCCACTATGGAGCGAGACTACGGATTTCGGACGAACGCTCTCGCCGCTGCTATTAGTTCTCGCGACGATCAGCCTCTCGGACCGGAGCCCGCGGTTCGTTGTTCCTCTAATCGCGATCGCCGCTCCGCTCATCGCAAGCCGGGGAATCTTTTTGCTGAATCTCGTGCCATCAATGGTCCGTCCCTGATGCGATAGATCGCCAGAGCATGATTTGCTTCGGGCGCGCCAACTTGGTGACATCCCGGAGAGGCTTTACCGAAATGAATCAGAACGCGGAGCACCCGATTCTCGTGACTGGCGCCGCCGGCAGAGTCGGCGGCGTGGGACGCATGATCGTGTCGATGCTTCGCGAGCGCGGCCTACCTGTGCGCGCGATGGTGCATCGCGAAGACGAACGCGCGGAGGCGCTGCGCGCGACCGGCGCCGAAACGATCGTCGGTGATCTCACCGAACCGAACGACGTCGCGCGGGCGCTCTCAGGATGCCGCCGCATTTACTTCGGCATGAGCGTGTCCGCGGACTACCTCGAAGCTACCGTTGTCGCGGCCGCCGTCGCACGCGAGCGCGACGACCTCGAGGCGTTCGTCAACATCTCGCAGATGACGGTGTCGCAGATGACACTCGCAAACATGACCGATTCTCCTCAACACCGGCAGCATCTGCTGGCCGAAGAGCTGCTCAGATGGTCCGGCCTGCCGGTCGTTTATGTACGTCCGACGGTGTTCCTCGAAAATCCGTTCTTCACGTTCATGGCCGCGGCATCGATCGCGAGAAACGACACAATCATTCTGCCGTTCGGCAATGGCAAGACTTCGCCCGTCGCGGCCGAAGATGTCGCCGCCGTGATCGCAACGATCCTTGCGGATCCCTCAGCGCATATCGGCAAGATTCACGAACTGACCGGTCCGCGCTCCGAGGATTTGAACGCGATGGCCGCGGAATACTCCGCCGCGCTCGGCCGCACCGTCAAGTACGTGGACGTACCCTTCGAACAGTGGCGCGAGCAGCTCGCGAAGCTCAATCTGCCGCCGCACGTCACTGCGCATCTGGCGACGATGGCAAAGCTTCATGCCGCCAACCGTTACGATCGAATCACCGGCGACGTCGAGGCGATCATCGGCCGGCCTGCGACCAGCGTGCGCGATTTCGTCACGAAGAACGCCGCTCTTTTCCAGAAATTATGACTTGACTTCTTCCATCATAGTGGATAACTCATCCATTATCATGGAAGACGTCGCAGACGACGTGAACCGCCGCATCGCCGCGCACGTCCGCGAGTTGCGCGCCGCGCGCGCGCTATCGCTCGATGCGCTCGCAGAGAAAAGTGGCGTAAGCCGCTCGATGATCTCGCTCATCGAGCGCGGCGAGAGCAGCCCCACGGCGGTCGTGCTCGAGCGGCTCGCAACCGGGCTCGGCGTCACGATGGCCGCCATGTTTGAGGCGGCGGCCGGGTCCCGCGCCGCGAGTGGACCTGTCGCGCGCCGCGCCGATCAACCCGAATGGCGCGACCCCGCTTCCGGCTACCTAAGACGCAATATCTCGCCGCCGGGCGCGCCGCAGCCGATGCAGATCGTCGAAGTGCACTTCCCGGCCGGCGCGCGGGTCGCATTCGAAACCGGTGCGCGTGACGTGCGCGTGCAGCAGCAGGTCTGGGTGCTGAAAGGCGTGATCGATATCACGCTCGGCACAAAGCGCCATCGCTTGAGCGAGGGCGATTGCCTTGCGCTGGAGCTCGACCGGCCGACGATGTTTCACAACCCGACGCGCAAGACCACGCGCTACGCCGTGGTGATTGCGTCTGAGGCTCCGTCACGGCGATGAGCTCATCAGAGTGGAACTTGCGGCGGCTGCTGAACGTCAGCGAAGCGGAAATCGAGGGCCTCGCCGACGTGTTGATTGATTGCGTCGAAGGCGGGGCGTCGGTGAGCTTCATGCATCCGCTGACGCACGAACGCGCGGCGGCGTTCTGGCGCCGAATCGCCAAGGCAGTCGCGGCGGGCGAACGCGCACTGCTCGTCGCCGAGGACACGGGCGGCATCTGCGGGACCGTGCAGCTTACGCTCGACCTTCCCGAGAATCAGCCGCATCGCGCGGACCTCTCGAAGATGCTGGTGCATCGGCGGGCCCGCCGCCAGGGCCTCGGCGCGGCGCTGATGCGCGCGGCGGAGGCGCTCGCGCTCGAATGCGGACGAACGCTGCTCGAGCTCGATGCTGTCACAGGAGGAGACGGCGAGCGGCTCTACGAGCGCCTTGGATGGCGTCGCGTGGGTGTGGTGCGGAACTACGCGCTGATGCCGCGCGGCGGCTTCTGCAGCACCACCTTCATGTACCGCGACCTCAGCACAGCCATCGACGCCTCGAAGACTCCAGGTTGTCAACGGTCGTCGAAAGTGATCCCTTGCGGTCACGAAAAATGATCCAGCAGGAGCTGGGTTGAAAGTGGCGATCGAAAAGGTTGACTGGTTCATATATTGGCTTCAGTCGGCGGAGCCGCCGCAGCCCGGCGAGCTCGGATTAAATCGCAAGGCGGGCCCCGCGCTGCGCGCAGCAGAAGGAGAATGGCGGCAACGAATGTAGCAGTCGATGTGGGCAAGCATCAGCTGGAAGTCGCGCTTGGTTCGGATGGGAAGTGTGCACGGTAAGCAATGAAGCGCGCGCAATCGCGCAGCTGATCAAGCAGTTGTCGGCGCTGAAGTGTGAGCGAGTGCTGTTGGAGGGCGGTTCCTATCAGAACCTGCTGGTCGTGGCGCTGCGCGCGGCGCAATTGCCGGTGGTGATTATCAACCCGCGCCGACTGCGCCAATGGGCCCAGGGTCTTGGCCAGCTGGCCAAGACCGATCGCCTCGATGCGCGGATGCTGGCGCTGCATGGCGAACGCGATCAGCCGCCGGTGCGCGAGCTGCCCGACCCGCAGACCCAGCAACTGCGTGCGCTGTGGGTCCGGCGCGAGCAACTGATCGAGATGCTGGTGATGGAACAAAACCGGAGCACGCGTCCAGGGTGCTCCATCACGATCTTCGCGGCCACATCGATTACCTGCGCAAACAAATCAAGCGCGCGGACGACGATCTCGATCGCGAGGTGCGCAACTCGGCGCTCTGGGACAAGTACGAAATCCTCAGCGGCGTGCCGGGGGGTTGGCCGCGTGCTCAGCTGTGCTCTGCTCTCGCAGCTGCCTGAGCTCGCGCGCCTCAACCGCGCCGAGGCGGCCGCGCGGGCGGGAGTGGCGCGTTTACCCAGGACAGCGGAAGTCTGCGCGGACCGCGCGCGATCGAAGGCGGCCGCAAAAGACTGCGACGGCCGCTGTACATGGCGACCCTCGCCGCGGTGCGCTGTAACCCGCCGCTGCGAGCCTTTTGTCTGCGCCTGCGCGCAGAGCGCAAACCCTTCAAGGTTGCGCTCATTGCCTCCGCCCGCAAACTCATCGTGATCCTCAACGCCATGCTCAAAACCTACACTCGCTGGAACGCCACATGTCACACACAACAACCTGAAAACATCCCTCGCGCGACCCTCTCAAACACCTTTGGAGGGTCGCGCGAGGGATGCGCCCCAATTGACTCCAAAGACGGTCGCTCCCCCGCAAGCGGGCGAGGTTATTCAGAAAATTCACTCGCTGCTAGCTGCCTTTCGGCAATCCCAGCACGCGCTCGCCGATGATGTTGTGCTGGATCTCGTTCGTTCCCGCAGCGATCGTGCCACGCCGCGCCGCGAGCATCCGATGCGACCATTTGCCGCGATCGATTGCGCCCTCGGCCTGGTAGGCGAGCTGGCTGAACGGCCCCAGCAGCTCCATCGCAAACGACTGGATGCGCAAATTCAGATCGGTCGTGCCGAGCTTCAGAATCGATCCTTCCGGACCGGGCGGCAGTCCCCTGAGTTGGCGCGTCAGTTGCCGAAGGCTCGTGTACTTGAGCGCCTCGGCCTCGCAGGCGAAGCCCGCGATGCGGTTCTGCACGTACTTGTCGTCCCACGCGCTCCGGCCGCCGCGATTGATTTTCTTCGCGAGGTCCGCGAGCTGCCGCACTTCGACCATCATCTCGCTCCGCCCGCCGTGGATCGTCCGCTCGAACATCATGTTCGTCATGGCGACCATCCAGCCCTGATTCTTCTGGCCGACGAGGTTTGATTTGGGAACCTGGACGTCCTCGAAGAACACCTGGTTGAAGCCGCGCTCACCGGTGATCTGCACGAGCGGCCGGACAGTGACTCCGGCAGTCTTCATCTCAACCAGGAGATAGCTGAGGCCCTTGTGCTTGGGCAGCGTCGGATCGGTGCGGCAGAGCAGCGTGGTGAAGTCCGCGTGATGCGCGTTGGAGGTCCACACTTTCGAGCCATTGACGAGAAAGTGATCGCCCTCGTCAACCGCGCGCGTCTCGACTGCGGCGAGGTCGGAGCCGTGGTTCGGCTCTGAGAGCCCCTGGCACCAGATTTCCTCGGCCGATGGAATCTTCGGGATGAATCGCTTCTTCTGCTCCGGCGTGCCCCACTGCATCAGGGTCGGCCCGACGCGCGCGATGCCCTGAAAGTTGACAGTAGGAGGCGCTTTCGCGCGGTCGAGCTCCTGGTGGTAGATGAACTGCTGGATCAACGTGGCGCCGCGGCCGCCGTATTCCTTCGGCCAGTGGATACACATCCAGCCGGCGTCGTAGAGCTTGCGATGCCACGCGCGCAGCCGCTCGAATTCGGTCTTGGTATCCGGGTCGGCCGGCTCGCGATCGCCGTGCAGGTCGCGCGGCATGTTTTGCTCGAGCCAGCTTCTGAACTCGCGGCGAAAGGCTTCGTCGTCATTGCTGAAACTGAAATCCATCGGCGCCTCCAGCAGCAATCGGGCGATACTGCTTGTCATAGCCGATGCGCTCGGCGGCGGGAAAGGATCAGGCTCTTTGCGGATCCATCTCGAGCAACTCGGTATCGAGGTGAATGACTATTCTCTTCTCCGGTGTGATGCCCGCCGCATCATGTACCGCCGGTGATCCAGTCAGCACGATTGTATGAGTAGCTGCATCGAGGACCGCTTCATTGGCGCTGAGCCATGATGGTCCGCGACCAACTCGGACATTGCCGGTCGCAACTGCACTCGTCAGATCGTCAAGATTCCTGGTGAGATACACCTTGAGCACGTCGCTCCGAAGGCTGCACTCATCGCGGGCGAAATTCTGGAGATGTACGTGGCCTTTTGTAGAGAGCGGAGTGATTCGTTTTGTCCAACGTCAAGTCCGACTCGATTTTCGTCAGATGCGCGGCGGGCGACATGCTCACAACCCTTCCCGGATTGGCGAATATTCCCGCGGCGGACAGGACTGCGAGTGCGGGAACCAGCAGGAGTAGATTCAGGCGGGCCCGCGGCCGCTTAAGCTCGACTGTATCCCGGCGGGATGAGTTGGTCATCGTCGAGTCCCTCTCACGAGTTCAGTACGGCTCAAAGCCCCAATGGTTGCACAGTTTCGACATTTTTCTGCCGGCTCATCGCTCATGCTTGCGGCGACGGGAAGGTATAAAGTTCGCTGTCGCCGTAATTTGTCATCCATCGAGACAAAAGTTTTATGACCTTCCAGCAGAGCGCGTTGCTCCTTACCGCCCTCTGGCTCGCGATCGTCGCGGTGCGATATCGCCGCTCGACAGTCGTGCTGGTGGGCGGATTGGTCGTGATCGGACTCTTCACGGCGGCCAGCGTCGCGCGCGGCGCGGTGACGCCCGCGGAGCTGGGTCTCGCGGGCGCGGGCCTATGCCTGCCGACGATCGCGTTCGCGCTCGTGTGGCTCGGTCTGATGCTCGCGTACAGCCCGGTGGCGGATCGGATCGCGAGCCGACTGATGGCGAAGCCGCCGACGCTCAAGACCTTCCGCGCGATCCAGGAATCGAAGGCCAAGCTGGTCGGCGGAATCGTCGTGGCGTGGGCGCTCGGCGGCGTGTTGGAGGAACTGGTCTTCAGAGGGATCGTGCTGAAATCGATCGCCGCAATTCTGACTGCCTGGGTCGTGGGCCCACTCGCCGCGGGAGCGGCGGTAGTTGCGGCGGCACTCGGTGCCGGGATAATCCATCTCTACCAGGGAAATCGCGCCGCGCTGATTATCACGCAGTTGTCGGTTCTGTTCGGCGCGCTGTTCGTGTTCAGCGGCTACAACCTGTGGGCGGTGATTCTATGCCACGGGCTTTACGACACCGTCGCGTTCATCCGGTTCGCCACGGGAAAATCGAAGTACTCTGACCTGGGTGCGTGAGCTGCAATTTGGCGGCGAGGACGGACACTACCGTCCGGCGCTTTTCATGCCGTTGACACTTTCGCGAGCGGGGGCCGTGGCTTTTTTTGAGGACTCGGCTTCGATCGCCAAACCGGAAAGGGACGTTGCCGAAGGGTCATCAAGGTCCACGCCCATCCCGAGGAGCAAATCGCAGATCGTGTTGAGCGTGAGATTGCCGGGGATGGATAGCCACCGATTGATCTGCTCGGGGCGGCTTCCGATCCTTTCCGCGAGCTTCTTCTGTGTTAGTCCCCTTTTTAATGTTCCCTGAAGGTCTTCAAAATGAATCGGTGAAAACGATTCTGCATCCGCCGATGCTGGAACGTCCTGGTTTTCGCCGGGATGGGCTTATCCCGCTCGATGTCACGCAAGATCAATATTGCTTGAGAGGTAGGCATCGATTTCTTCTCCATCACACAGAGGTGGGTGCTTAAACAGCCGGCGCCAGTCTGCGGCGCAGGCTAACTGAATTCTTTGGTGGTCGACTCTTCTTGGGAATTTTCTTGATTTTGAGAGTGGTCCCATAAGAGCGTCGAACGTATCTTGCTCAGCGAACCGCCCGAAGAATCGCAGTTGTGGTTCGGTGTCATAAATCCTGATCTCCCAAACCTCTTCGCCGGGCGGCTCCAGTCGAGCCATGAAGCAATCGACGTGATCCAGATGCATCGCGACTCGTATCAACTCACCCATTACAAAATCGTTGAAATCCGCTGGGGTCTCTTCCACCAGCGGTCGGTCGCTGTCCAGAAAAGTTTGGATTCCTCGCGAAATGTAGAGTCGACGTTCCTCATCCTTGATTGACATTTAAGTCAATCAGGCACGCGCCCACTATTGTCCTGCCGGCAGCCTTTAACGCCTCGGCGCCGTGGCGAGGAGTTTGGCGAGGGCGAGGTCGGCGGGAGTCGTGATTTTCAAATTGAGCGCGCGGCTCTCGACCAGCTCGACGCGGCCGCCGATTTGTTCGACCAGATCGGAATCGTCGGTCGCGGCGATCTTTTCGCGAGTCGCGCGCTCATGCGCCGCAACCAGGAGGCCGCGTTGGAACGCCTGCGGCGTCTCTGCGCGCCAAAGCCCCGCGCGCGCGACGGTCGCCTCAATAGTTCCGTCGGCGGCGCCGCGCTTTAGCGTATCCGACACGGGGGTCGCGGCGATGCCACCCCCTGAGCGGCGCGCCGCCGCGATGCATGCCGCGAACGGGGTCGCATCGGCGAATGGCCGCGCCGCGTCGTGAACGACGATCACTTCAGCTTCCGAACTGGTGAGCGCGAGCGCGATCCTGACCGAATCCTGCCGCTCTGCACCGCCGGCTGTGATCTTTATCGGCACTCTAATGGCGGTTGCGTTGGCCTCAGCACGCGCCGCTTTTTCCATTCCGGCTGGGGCCGCGATCACGATTTCTTCGATTTCAGAAACCTCGGCAATCGTGCGAAGCGAGTAGGAGAGAATCGTGCGGCCGGCGATTTTGACGAACGCCTTGGGCTCAACGCGGCCAAGGCGCTGGCCGCTGCCGGCGGCGACGATTATCGCGGACACCTTCATCGCAGGTTCATCGCGAGTTGATGAACGACGTAATCGCGTCGATCACGCTGATATCGACATGGCCGGGCGTGTCGTACTCCTTCGGCCCGGGCGCGCCCTCGCCCGCGATAAACAGATGGTTGAGCTTGGGCAGCTCCTCGAACTTGACGCGCGCCAGGCCGTTCAGACCCTTCTGCCACACTGCGATATCCTGGTCGATGACCTGGTAGTCGTGCGTGCCGTGCAGGATCAGGATCGGGAGGCCGAGCCCGCGTGCGATCGCGACCTCGTCGCGATTATCGAGGTCGTAGTAGTAGGAAGCCGGCGCGCCGAGCCAGCTTTCGCTAGGCGGCATCTCGTGCTTCGAAATCTCGTCGGCCTGGTGTTCGATTTGAACGAGTTGCCCGGGCGACGCCTCGTGCAGATAGCGCACCTGTTGAACAACGATCTGCTCGATTTTGCGCCCAGAAGGCGCGAGCATGATGATTCCAGCGACCGGGCGCGCCTTGCTGGCAATTTCCGGAGCGAGTACCGCGCCAAGGCTATGGCCCAGCACGAAGATTCGATTGCGATCGACGTCGGGCCGCGAGCGGAGCAGGGCTACTGCAGCGACCGCGTCAATGATGACTTCATCATCTACCGTCACGCTCGCGAGGGTGTGAAGCAGCGTCCGCTTGTCGTAGCGAAGCACGAGGATTCCGCGAGAGCTTAGGCCCTCGGCGATATCCTTGAACGGCCGATTCGCGCCGATTGATTCGTCGCGGTCGTTTGGACCCGAGCCATGAACGAGAACGACCGCCGGGAAAGGTCCCGTACCGTTCGGAATCGTCAGTGTACCGGGGAGCTTCTCGGGTGACTCGCCGAGCGTCATGTCCTCGGAGCGAAACTTCGACGCGTCGGCGTAAGGCGGCGAGGTTGCGGGCGCATTCGACTTGGGAAGTTTGAAAAAGAGCGAGCCGATTTCGCCAGTAGCTGATGCCACCGCAACCGTGGACATCGCCTTCGAGTGATTGAACTCGAGTTCAACTGCTATCTCGTCGCCGCCGGGCCCGGGCGTGCGATCGGCAATCTTCCAGCTTCGAAGCGGGCCTTCCTTGCCGAATGTCTGCTGCCATGCTGCCTGAAGTTTATCCGGCGGCAGAGCGGCCTTCATGACAGGATTGAAATTTGAGGTGGCGGCGGTGAACTTGCCGTCGCGGATCGCGGAATAGAGTTGGTCGACGCTCGCCTGGTCAGTATCACCAGCGCATCGGACGGCGAGCGGGAGAATCAAAGCCAAGACCATCGCAGCAGCAACGATCGAGCGTCGAGTCATGGCGCGAACAATCGCCGATTTTATGGGTCGCTGCAACAAAAAGACCGAGAGCCATAAGCTCCCGGTCCTGCTGACGATCTGAAGTATTCGAAGACGGTCTTTAGTTCGCGAAGATCGTCTTCAACTCTTCCATGATCTTTTCTTCTGGATGCGACTTGGCGATCGAGAGTTCTTTGACGAGAAGCGAACGCGCCGTATCGAGCATCTTGCGCTCGCCGAAAGACAACTCCTTGTCGCCTTTCAATACCAGGAGATCGCGGAGCACCTTGGCGATTTCGAGCGGCGAGCCGGTCTTTATTTTCTCAGTGTATTCACGATAGCGGCGGTTCCAGGTTTGCGTATCAACCTCGACTTTGCGCTGCCGCAGGATACGATAAATCTTGTCGACCATATCCTTGCCAATCACGCGCCTGAGGCCCACCTGTTCGACGGTCTCGGTTGGAATCATGATGGTCATCTTCTCAGTGCCGAGCACGCGCAGCATGTAAAACCTGCGTTCGGTTCCCGAGATGACGCGCAGCTGGATATCTTCGATGACCGCGACGCCGTGAGCGGGGTAAACCACCTTTTCGCCCTTCTTGAACGGCAAATTCATTTCAACTTTGGCACTCGACTTCAGGCGTCGGATTTCAGGGGCAGTTGACGACCGCGAGTTCATCACCGTCTGATTAAGCCTGAATGTGTGAACTCAATTATGCCATAAATTTACGGTCTTTGTAACCCCGTAGATAATCCAAATCAAACGATGTAATTTGAGCTAGAACATGGTTTCTGAACTCAAGGCGGACGATCTTCAGGCGAAGCGCAGTTCCATAACGATCGCGTCCTCACCGGGACCGTAATAGCCGCGTCTCAAACGCCGTTCCTCAAATTCGAACTTGCGGTACAGCTGCCGCGCCGGCAAGTTGCTGCGCCTGACCTCGAGAGTGACTGCCTCTGCACGCTTTTCTTTCGCCTCGCGGATGACCATCGCGAGCAAAGCAGCACCGACCCCGCTCCGGCGATAGTCCGGATGGACCGCAACATTGAGGATGTGACATTCGTCAGCGATTATCCATCGGCATAGGAAGCCACTCGGGGGCTCGCTCTCGTCGAGCCTCGGAACGGCAACGATGATGCGCGAGAAGGGAAGGGTCAGTTCACGCTGGAAGGACTGCAGGCTCCAAGGCGTAGAAAACGCAAGTCGCTCAATCTCCAGGACTCGCGGGAGGTCGCGGTGGTTGGCGTCCCGGATATGGATCGCCATCGATGACAACCCCGGTGCATTGGGCGCGAGATCGTGCGAGCGTCGCCCCCAAGTACTCATCACGCCGCGTGCTTGAGCTCGCCCGATTCGCCTTTTAATACGATCGTCTCAAGCACCTTGTCGCGCAACCGATGCTTGAAAGCGTTGACCGGCTTGGCGAACGTGATCCGGGTCGTGAAGTCGGCCGGGAACGATGACGATACGTAGGAGAGCCGTCTTAAAGCGTCGCCGCGGACGCTTGCGCTCACGGCGAGAACGCCGTCCGCGAGGGCCATGTTGTACTCGTAATCGGGCATCTCGTCGGGCAGGTTCCATAGACGTTTCAGCGACGAGGCCGGGATCTTGCGCGGCATCTCGAGCCGGACCAGGTAGGCATTGGCGTATTCGTCGATGGTATATATGGTGCCGTAGCGACGATCGCGCTCGGTTTTCTCGTCGTGAACATCGATGCTGTAGCCCTCGAAGGCGACTTTACGCGCAATACGCTTAGTCCCGCCGCCTGCGCGAATCAGCAGCGATCCGATCGGCGCAAGCGCCAGTCCGTACCAGCAACCGCGATACGTCAACTCATGCGCCGGTTTCGCATGCACGACGCCTTCGCGCAGCCTCCACACCGCCTCGCCGCAGGCAATCAGTAGACCGAGCAGGATCCATCCGCCCGTCGCTTGCGAGAACAGTGGATCGCCGAGCACAACAACGGCGAAGATTAACAACACCGCCGGATAGACGATCAGATTGACCGTCATGTTGAGCGCGGTCGCGCGGATACGTGAAAAACCCGATGGGCTGCCGACCGCAGTCTCCAAGTCGGCCTTAATCTGATCCGGCATCGCGCCTAGAACCGGCTCCGCCAGCCGCATCGCGAGTATCACGGCCGCAGGAGTCGTGGCGACCGGCGTGGTGTCCACGCTCGCGAGCACGGTGTCGAAATCCGGCTCGAGTTCTCCGGCGAACTGCTTGTCGCCAATCGGTCCCGGAAGTTTGCCGATATCTTTGGGCAGATTCACCATCGCAACTGGTGCCGCCATCGCGGCCGGCTGAGCTCCGACTACGGGCGCGGCTGCGGCAGGCTTCGGCGCAGCGGCCGCAGGGACGGTAGCGGCTGCTACCGGTTTGGGCGCAGCTGCGGCAGCGCCGTTGGCCGCGGCACCATCGGCAGTAGGAGCAGCTGCAGGTGTGCCGCCCTCCTTACGGAACCGCGACGGTGCGTCATCGGGGAACGTCTCGTCGGGATGCAGCTCGCGGCATCGTTGCAGCAACACTGCTTCGCTCTCGACGTTATTGGGATCCGGCACGCAGCAATCGACAGGGCATACCGCGGCGCAGGCTTCATGGTCATGAAAGCCAACGCATTCAGTGCATTTCGACGGAACGATGTAGAAGATTTCCTGGGCGATCGCCGGGCTGGTCACACCGTTCAATTCCCACGGTACGCCGCCCGCATAAATCGCAGTGTTCGGGCATTCGGGCTCGCATGCGCCGCAGTTGATACATTCGCTCGTGATGATCGTCGCCATCCGCCGCTCCGGCCTTTCCGTGAAAAATTAAAGTCAAATGCCCGCGAGAATTAGGGCAATTAACACGACGATAACCGCGCCCGGTTTTCGGTGTCAATCGCGGCCACGTCACCGCGCGTTTTCTTTGTGGACGGAATCTACTGCACGACGCCGCCTTGCGTCCACGGACTGGTTTTGACAGTATCAACCTCGAAAATTTCGTCAGGTTCACACGCGGATAGCATAACCAACGAGAACTTGACCTGGGCTGTTCGACTGGAGCTAGGAGGGTAGGTTCATGAAGAAGACGACAGTTTATGTTCTGGGGGCTCTGGCGATGGCCAGCCTTTTAGCCGCTTGCGGACCGGATATGAAGACGATCCAGGCCGCCACCGATCGCGCCAATGCCGATGCGACCAAGGCTGAGGCCTCGGCGAACTCAGCGGAAGCCGCTGCTACGCAGGCAGAGTCGGCTGCGAAGCAGGCTGACGATGCGGCCAACGGCGCTGAAGACGCGGTGCGCCGCGCCAACGACGCAGTGTCGCGGCTGGAAGCGGCTTTCTCGACCTCGGTCACGAAGTAAACTCACAATTGAAACGGCGCAGAGGGGATCGCCCTCTGCGCCGTTTGTCGTCTCGGATCCGAGCTTAGCGGGCCGTCACTCGGCGTCGCCTGTCGTGGCCTTGGCGCCCGGCGGTTGAAGCGCCTTACGGACGTGCTCGCGCAGTGTATCGTCGCGCTCGATCTTGTCCTCGAGACTCCTGAACTGAGATAGCGTGAGTCCCTGCTTTGCGGCGGCTTGTTCGACCGTCAGCCCGCGGTCCTTCTGCATCGCCTTGTAGGTATCGATGTACTTCTCCACATCGGCAGGCGGAACTTCCTTTTCATCGTCGCCCATGTCCTGTGCGATCCGGACCGGCGAAGGAAGCTCGGCACGGCGCGGGTCTATAATCGTGGCATGCGCCATCGTGCCGATGACCATCGATGCGCCTATCGCGCCCGCTACCGCCCAGGCCACCCGCGTGTTGCGGGGTAATTCGCCTTTCAAATGATGATCCACTCGATTGGCCTCCAAGGCACATCCTTGCACGCGGGCGGAGTCGCTAAAAGAGCGAGACTGTTGCAAAGTGCCGCGACGTGCTTAACTTCAAAACGGCTCGCGCCGCCGAGGCGGCGATGCGCGCGCTTTGTCTGACAAATTCTAGATACTGAACACGGAGAGAGACTTCATGCCTGCCAAACAGGTTCAGCTGCACGAACGGGCCCGCGCGGGAATCGTCGCCGGCGCCACGGTGGTCGCGGAAGCAGCCCGCGTCACACTCGGTCCGAAGGGCC
>JASHQJ010000309.1 GCA_030037595.1 Candidatus Binataceae bacterium | reverse complement strand
CGTCCTCGCACGAAAACTCGATATAGTCGAGATGCTTCTTGGCGCGCGTGACGGCCCAGGTCGCGGCGTCGAGCACGTCCTCGCGATTCATGTTGAGCTTATACTTGAGATGGATATCCGAGGTGGCGATGAAGATGTGGATGCCGGGGCGGGTCGACTTATCGACCGATTTCAGCGCACGATCGACGTCTTCATCGCGCGTGCGAGAGAGGCTCAGGACCAGAGGACCCTTGACCGACTGCGCGACGCGGTTCACGGACTCGAAATCGCCCTCGGACGAAGCCGCGAAGCCGGCTTCGATAATATCGACGTTGAGGCGTTCGAGCTGGCGCGCGAGCGCCAACTTCTCTTCGACGTTCATCGTGCAGCCGGGCGATTGCTCGCCGTCGCGCAGCGTCGTGTCGAAGATACGTACCCAGTCTGAGCCTTGCGGTTCCGCGGTCGCCTTGTCCATCGCCATTTCTCCTTCGCGATCCACCCTTGAGTTGCGGTGAGCCGGCGTCCGCCCGGTTCTGGAAAAGAAAACGCCCCGGGCGGCTTCGTCGGCCCACCGCCCGGGGCGTTCGTGTCAGTTTTTCAAGCCTGCTAGGCCTGCTCCGACGCGCGCCCGGCGTGGGCCCTCGTAAGGGCCAGGCTAAGGAGCAGTCCGGCCAGCAGTCGGAACATAATGACGCAAATTGTAAACGGCAGGGTTGATTCTAGTCAAGCCGCTGGCGATTCGTGCCGCGGGCTGGCAAGAGTGATGAAACCGACGGCGACAATAGCGAAAGGGAGACAGACATGGCGAAGTCCCGGGGTGCGAAGCCGGCGCCGGCTGCCAGCCGGCCGAACATGCCGAGCTATGGATTACTCCCCGCCGAGGGTGGAGCTGGCCTGCTCAGTTGGCGATGGGCGGTCGATCGCCTACAGAAATCGCACAACTATTTCCTCTCGACCACGCGGCCCGACGGTCGGCCGCATTGCATGCCGGTGTGGGGAATCTTTGCCGACGACGTCTTCTACTTCAGCACCGCGCCCGACTCGGTGAAGGCGCGCAACCTGGAGCGCAATCCCAATTGCGTCATCGCCACCGAAGACGCGTCCCAGGCGATTATCGTCGAGGGAGTAGCCGAGGTTTTTAACGATCGCACGGCGCTGAGAAGGCTACTCAAGATCTACGAAGACAAGTACAACTCCGAGATGAGCGCGGACGTGGGCCCGTACTTCGCGGTTTATCCGACGCGGGCCTACGGCATTATCGAATACGCGATGCAGGGCAGTGCGACGCGCTGGACCTTCCTAAAGCGGCGCAAGTAGCGACTATTTCTTTTCGGATTGAGGCGCGCCCGATTGTGCGGGTTCCGCAGCTACCGGGGCGAGCACCGGAACTCTGGCGCTGCGCTCGCCGCGAATCATCAGGTACGGACCGGACAGCACGTACGCGCTCGCGAGCAGGAACGCCGTGAGCTGCGGCATCGCGAATAGCATCGCGGCGGCTAATACGATCACCACGATCAACTCGACACGCGCGCGACGGTCAAGCTCCATGCCTTTGAAACTCGGATACGGCACGCGCGAAATCATCAACCCGCCGAGCGCGAGCGTCACCGGCGCCATCACGGTGCAAAGCACGCGCGGCGAGTCCAGCTCGAAGTAGCTGTAAACGAGCACCAGGCCGGCGATCATGATCGCGGCGCCCGGAATGGGCAGCCCGACGAAGCGGCGCTTGTCGAGGCTCGCGGTCTGCACATTGAAGCGAGCGAGCCTCAGCGCGCCGCAGAGCAGGAAGATACCGGCGGCCGCGATGCCGAACGATCCAATCGGCTTCAGCGCCCACCAGTACGCGAGTATCGCCGGCGCGACACCAAACGCGACCACGTCCGAGAGACTGTCATACTCGACGCCAAACTGGCTCGACGTCTTCGACATTCGCGCGATACGTCCGTCGAGGCCGTCGCAGAAGAACGCGAGGATGATCATCACGGCCGCGGTCTCGAAGTGGCCGCTGACGCCCGACACCACTGAATAGAAGCCCGAGAGCAGGCCGAGCGACGTGATCGTAGCCGGCACCAGGAAGACACCGCGGCGGAGCGGCTCGGCCACGCGTTCGCGGCGTGTGCGGCCCGAGATGAGGCGCATCCGCGCGCGATCGATGCGAGTGCGGCGCACGCGCTGGCTCATTGCTCCAGTTCTCCGATGACTGTTCGTCCCGCACGGACACGTTGTCCTAGCGCTACCGCGATGCGGTACTCGGGCGGCACGAAATGATCAACGCGGCTGCCGAACATAATCAGGCCAATTCTCTGGCCTGATTCAACTCTATCATGCACGCGGAGTCTGCAGACAATTCGCCTTGCCAGGTAGCCCGCGACCTGCACCATCGCATGAATGCGGCCGGCCGCGTCGCGCATCAGGATGGCGTTGCGCTCATTGTGCTGGCTCGCTTCGTCACCGAACGCGGCGCGGAATTCGCCGGGAGTGTGCTCGACCGAGGTAACCTCGCCCGCGACCGGGGCGCGGTTCACGTGCACATTGAGCGGCGACATGAAGACGGAAATCCGCTTGCAGCTTCGCGATGCGTCACCGGGCATGCTCGTGTCGATGATGTCGGTGATTTTGCCATCGGCGCCCGAGATGATCACGCCCTCGGTCACCCGCGGATAACGCTCAGGATCGCGAAAGAAAAGCGCCACGGCGACGCCAAGCACGATCACCGCGAGCGCCGTGATTTTCAGGCCGAACGCCAGCAAAACGAGGCCAACGATCACGATAATACCGGACACCAGGACGCCCTCCGCCGCGATATGAACGGCGCGCGCGATCGGGACGAGAATGGGATTAGGTTCGTCGCGCATCATCGGCTGCGATGCGTACGTCTCGTGTCAGTTCCTCGATTTATCGACCAGGCGATCGCTGGCGAGCCATGGCATGAAGGCTCGCAGCTTGCGCCCGACTTCCTCGAGCGGATGAGCCTCGCCCTCCTTGCGCATCCGCTTGAAGTTCGGCAGACCCGCGCGATATTCGCCGATCCACTCGTTGGCGAACTTGCCCGACTGGATGTCCGCCAGGATCTGCTTCATCGCGGCGCGCGACTCGGGGCCGACGACCTTCTTGCCGCGCGTCATGTCGCCGTACTCCGCCGTGTTGCTGATCGAGTAGCGCATGTTGGAGATTCCGCCCTCGTAGATCAGGTCAACGATCAGCTTCACTTCGTGCACGCACTCGAAGTACGCCATCTCGGGCGCGTAGCCCGCCTCGACCAGCGTTTCGAAGCCGGCGCGGATAAGCTCGGTGAGGCCGCCACACAGCACGGACTGCTCACCGAAGAGGTCGGTCTCAGTTTCTTCCTTGTAGGTCGTCTCGATAATCGCCGCCCGGCCACCACCGATCGCGCTACCCCACGCGAGCCCGACCTGCCTGGTGTCGCCGGACGGATCCTGCTCGACCGCGAGCAGGCATGGAACACCGCGGCCCTTCGTGTATTCCGATCGCACCAGATGACCCGGGCCCTTGGGCGCGATCATGAAGACGTTCACGTCCTTGGGCGGCTTGACGAACTTGAAATGGATGTTGAAGCCGTGGCCGAAAGCCAGGTACTTGTCCTTGGTCAGGTGCGGCGCGATTTCCTTCTCGTAGATTTCGGACGCCATTTCATCAGGCACGAGCATCATGATCACGTCGGCCTGGCGCGCAGCTTCCGCGGTATCGAAAACCGCAAGGCCCTGCTTGATCGCCTTGTCGCGCGAGGTCGAGCCTTTGCTGAGTCCCACGCGTACATCGAAGCCGCTGTCGCGCAAGTTGAGCGCGTGAGCGTGGCCCTGGCTGCCGAATCCGATGACGGCGATTTTCTTGCCGCGCAGCGCTTTCAGATCCGCGTCGCGGTCGTAATAGACCTTCATGCCTGATTTCTCCTAGTCAGCTTCGCGCGGCCGGCGATGATTTTCGGCGCTCAGCTGCACCGACCGCTGCATCGCCACTTTACCCGACCGCACGACTTCCTTGATACCCAGCGGGCGGACCAGCGCGATGAACGCCTTGATCTTGTCGGCGTCGCCCGTCACTTCGACGGTGACTACGCGCTGCCCGATATCGACGATGTGCGCGCGGAAGGCGCTCACGATCGAGTCGAGCTCCGAGCGGGTGCGCTCATCGACGCTGACCTTCACGATCACCATCTCGCGCTCGAGGATATCGACGTCCTTGAAGTCGATAACCTTGATTACGGGGATGAGCTTGTTGAGCTGCTTGTTGATCTGCTCGAGTACCTGCTCATCGCCGGTGGTGACCAACACGATCCGCGACACCGTCGGATCGAGCGGGTCCTCATTGACGGTGAGGGACTCGATATTAAAACCGCGGCTGGAAAAAAGTCCGGCCACGCGCGCGAGCACGCCGAATTCGTTCTCTACCAGGACCGATATCGTATGACTTGTCATGCAACAGGAAGCGCGCACTCATGGCCGGACTCGCCGCTCAGTGTGCCTCTTGCTGATAGCGATGGAGAATCTCCATCATGCGGTCTTTCGAGGCAAGCTTGAGTTTCTGGATGCGCTTTTCTTCGAGTTCCTCTTCGTTGGTCAGATAAATTTTGTGCCGATATTCTTCGAGTCTGCGTTTGAGCGTTTGATGTTCTTCGTAGAGCGTCCTCAATTCCTGGTCGTGGCTGAGATGCTGCAAGATCAATTCTTCGTCTCTTCGCTCCATACGCCCTCCGTGGCAAATGCCGGCCGGGGCTTTGCGGCGCGTTTCACCGTGGCCTCGGGCGGTCGGATATACATTGGCTCAAGCGTTGCGGGCTCAGCGATTTCTCCGCGGGACATCATGGCCGCGCCGATCGCCGCCACGCATGACCCACGCACAAAAAATTGCGATGTATCGAGTACCGCCACCACGTGGCCCTTGGGGCTAAACAGGGCCGCCGCATCCTTCGCCCTCATGTCGCCGGCAAATGAGACGTCGCCGGCGACGCGCGAAGCCAAGTCTTCGAGTACAACTAACAACTCTTCCGACACCTTCTCTAACCCATCCGACACAACACGGTAAAGAGCCGCGTACACTTCTCCTTTGCGCGCGTCCACAACGCAGCAAATCTGCGTGCCTGTGCTTAAATTTGCCTCTTCGAGTGTGGCCAAGGCGATCGCATCTAGGCTTGGCACGCCAACGACCGCGCAACCGCTAGCCATCGCGATACCCTTCGCATAACTGAGCCCGATTCGAAGCCCAGTGAACGATCCCGGCCCGATTCCGACAGCGATACCTCCCAGGTCGCCAAATGCGAGCTTCGATGCGCTCACTAGGTCATCAACCGCATGCGGCAGCGCCGCTCCATGCGATGTAACAGGGCACGCGAAATGCCCGACGAGGCGCCCGTCCGCCACGAGCCCTAAGAATGCTGTCGATGAACCTGTATCGAGACCGAGAACCGGTTTGGCTCCGGCTGCTTCAGCTAAGAGGCGGTCAACCTTGCACAATATGCGAGATGTCATTGAAGATGACGAACGCCATCAGCGCGACCAGCAGGAACAGCCCGACCTGAAGCATCATCTCGCGATACTTGAGCTCGAGCGGCTTGCCGCGCGCACCTTCGAATATGAAAAACAGCAGATGCCCGCCATCGAGCAGCGGCACCGGCAGGAGGTTGATGATGCCGAGCTCGATCGAGAGCATCACCGTGAACATTGCCGCGTCAGCCAGGCCCTGATGCGCATATTGGCCGGCCATCTGCGCGATACGAATCGGGCCGCCGAGCGCCTCGCGAATCGGCGTTGAGCCGGTGAGGATACTCGCGATACCGACCATGAGTTGACCAGTGAGGTTCCACGTCGAGGCAACCGCATGCACGGAAGCGTCGAGCGGGCCGAAACGCTGGATCTTTGCATCGCCGCTCGGAGTCACACCAATCACCCAGGTCGGAACCATCTTGCCGGTCACCGTCTTCTCATCCTGGCGTGTTGGCGTCAGCACGATCGATTCGTGAACCGCGGAACCCTCCACAGTGCGCTTGACGTCGAGCTTGAGCGACGCGCCATTGCTGGAGCGCACGGTCTCGGCGAACTCGTTCCACGTGTCCATCGGCTGGCCGTTGATCGAAACGATCACGTCGCCATGCTTGAGGCCCGCGGCGTACGCCGGCAATCCCTGCTTCACGTCGCCGACGACTGGCAGCGGCACCGGCACGCCGTACATGAAGACGAGAGTCAGCAGGATCGGTGCAAAGAGTATGTTGGCCCCCGGGCCGGCGAGTACGATTAGCGCGCGCTTCCAGAGCGCCTGGGTCGGGAACGATCGCGCCTCGTATGATCTGGCGAGCGTGCGATCCGGATGCTCGGTGATCTTCTTCACGGCATCATCGACGCTGCCGGCGGAATTGATCTCGCTCAGAACAGCCGATTCCTCGGGGCTGAGTTCGCGCCCGATTATCTCGCGCGCCTGAGCAGCCAGCGTAAGCGAGCTTCCGCCAGCTCGATTGTTGCCGCAGACCTGCTTTGCGATCGCGATTATGCGCTCGTCGGCGCTGTTTCCGTTGAGAACCTTGCCATGCTGCCGAGCTGCGTCGAGGACATCGAGCGCGAGCTCGCGACTATAATCACCGATCTCTTCAGGGCGCGGCTCCTCACCAACTTCGTCACCGAGCATGCGGCAATAGCCACCGAACGGTGTCGCGCCGATCGAGTACTCAGTCTCGCCGCGACGGATACCGAAAATCTTCGGCGGATAGCCGATTGAAAAGCGAATCACACGGACGCCGAGCCGCTTCGCCATCGCGAAGTGCCCAGCCTCGTGCACCACCACCAGAATTCCGAAGATAATTACCGCGGACAGGATCGAGATCAGCATAGTCGACGGAGAAATCTAGCAAGCGGAGTCAGCAGAGAGTCGATCCGCGCCAAGTCCGCGTCATTTGACCCAATAGTAGGTGAATACCGCT
>JASHQJ010000308.1 GCA_030037595.1 Candidatus Binataceae bacterium | reverse complement strand
TCAGCGCCGATGCGCGCCAGGATTCTCACGCCGCTGAAGCTTAAGCGCGGATTCCTTTGCCCAGGGCTGATGCCCTAAACTCGATCTCTTAAGTCTCGACCTCACAACACGGGAGAAGGATCGTGAAGGGCGACGCCCAGGTTATCCAGTTTCTTAATACCGTCCTCCGCAACGAACTGACCGCGATCAATCAGTACTTCCTCCACGCCAGGCAGCTCGACCACTGGGGCGTGACCAAGCTCGGCAAGTACGAGCACGATCAATCGATCGACGAAATGAAGCACGCCGATCGAATCATTGAACGGATTCTCTTTCTCGAGGGATTGCCCAACCTTCAGGACCTCGATCGGCTGCTTATCGGCGAGAACGTGAAGGAAGTCCTCGAGTGCGACTTGAAACTGGAATTGAAGGCGCTCGGAGACTATCGAGCCGCGATCGCTCACTGCGAAACGGTCAAGGATTTCGTCACGCGCGAGCTGCTCGCGGAAATCACGCAGGACGAAGAGAAGAGCGTCGACTTCATCGAGATCCAGCAGGACCTGATCCAGCAGATCGGCATCGAAAACTACATCCAATTGCAATCCGGCAGCGCAAGCTGAGCGCCGCTACTTGCCGAGGTGCGCGGCGAAGAACGCGACGATGCGCTTCCAGCTGTCCTCGGCGGCCTCGTGATTGTACTCGGCCTTCATCGGCCCCATGCGACCGATACTCGCAAGCACGCCGAAGTTGCGGCTCATGAAGCTGTGCCCGGCCTCGTCATAGATTTTCACGTCGTGCGCGACGTTCATTTCGCTGAGCAGCTTTTCGAGCCGCTCGCCCTGCGACGCGAACATCCGATCCTTGCGCCCGTAACCGCCGAGCACCGGGCACACGCCCTTTAGCTGATCCGTCGTCTTCGGCACGTCGCCGTAGAAGGTCGCCGCGACCTTGAGCGGTGCGCGCACCGCGTACATCAGTGCGAAGCCGCCGCCCATGCAGAAGCCGATCACACCAATGCGTGATTCATCAACGGGGGGCTGCCGCTGTAGCCATGAGCGCGCCGCATCGAGGTCCTTGAACGCATCGCCTTCGCCCCGATTCAGCGTCATCATCGTCCGCGCTACGCACATCAGGCGATTACCGGGGCGATCGTAGAGGTCCGGCGCGAGCGCGGCGTAACCAAGCTCGGCGACGCGCGCCGTGATGCGGCGGATATCATCGTTAAGCCCGAAGATTTCGTGGATCACGATCACGCCTGGATGCTTTGCGCCGTCGTCGGGTGTCGCATAGGCGGCGCGCATCATGGTGCCGCTCGACGATGGAAACGTGATGTCATTGATGTTCATGCTCGAGTTCCTCGCGGGCGTCGATCACTTCTTCGCGGGCTTATGTTTGCGCGAGCGCGGGCCAGAGCCGTAGTCGCCGAATGGATCGTCGCGATTGCGCACGGCCTGGCGAAATCCCACTGCGCGTGCGCGTGCGACGAAATCGAGACCTTCCTGCGTGTGGCGCGCGATTCCGTCGAACAGCGAGCCGACCAAGCGCGACGTGCTGAGCCCCATGTTCTCGGCGGTGTGATTGCAGAGCAGCTTCAGCATCTGGAGCTGATTCACCGGCACGCGCGCCATCCGCTCGGCGAATGCCGTTGCATGCGCGAGGAGTTGATCGTCGGGAACGGTTTCGAGGATGAGCCCGATGCGCGCAGCCTCGGGCGCGCGAATCTCGTCGCCTGTCAGCAGGTAGCGCTTCGCGCGCTCGAGCCCCATCCGATACACCCACATCGAGGTGGTCGGCGTGCCCCAGACTCGCGACGGTGGGTAGCCGAATGCCGCACCTTCGCCCGCGATTATGATATCGGCGCAGAGCACCATGTCGGTGCCGCCGCCGATACACCATCCGTGAACAGCCGCGATCGTCGGCTTACTCGCGTACCAGAGCTTCATGTACACGTTGACGTAGCGCGAGATCATCCGCAGATCGGCGGCGGAGTCCCACACTCGCGTGCGGGTGCGCTCCGCGGCCTGCGCCTCGGTCGAGGAGCCTAGAGCATAGCCGGCGCAAAACGCGGGCCCTTCGGCGCGGAGCAGGATCACGCGGACGCCGTGATCAGCGTCAGCCTCGTCGATCGCGACTGAAAGCTCGTCTCGTAGCTCGGGCGTTATCGTGTTGTAGTCGGCGGCACGCGTGAGAACGATCGAGCGCACGCCGTTTCGGGTTTCGGTGCGTAATGTCGTCGGCATAGCCGGTCACCTGCTGTCTTCTAATAACAGCAGGCGACCGGCTCGCGACAGGCCACAATTTCACTGCGGCACGATCGTTACTTCGCGGCACTCCAAACCTCCGACCGTATAATATCGGCCACGCCGAATTCGCGGATCTCGTCAGGCTCGCCGCGGCATATCACAAGTTCTATCGTTTCGACCGAGGTGAAAAACCCATGCGGATGCCCCTCGGGATTCAGCAGGCAATCGCCAGGGAAGTGAATCAGCTCGCCCGCCTTGTTAGTGTAGCCACCTTCCAGCAGGTAAACGTTTTCATCCGAGCGCGCGACCGCGATCGCACGGACCAGCTTGCCGGGCGGCGGCGTTATCTTCAGCAGATAGGCGATTCCTCCGCCTTCGGCGCGCCGATCGCTCAGCACCGCCAGGTACGCGAGTTCGCGGCCCTCATAGAGCGCGTCCTCGCCGAGACTCCTGCTGGCAGGAATCCAGTTGGCCTCGTTCGTCCGAACATGAATTGCTTTCATGGACGATCCGCAACGGCCTTTAAATTCCTCGCGGGTGCTCGGAATGACAAT
>JASHQJ010000307.1 GCA_030037595.1 Candidatus Binataceae bacterium | reverse complement strand
CTCAGTTGGTAGAGCAGCTGACTCTTAATCAGCGGGTCCGGAGTTCGAGTCTCCGACGGCCCACCATCACAGTACGAACTTTCGTTTTCCTCGTGCTGCCGCTGATCATGCGTTGATTGCCGCCACGACCGCGCTCCTTGACCGTCCCTCGCCTTGACAGTCGAAGACGCGCGGTCGTTGAATCCGATCACCGAGCCGCATTCGGTAAGGAGGCAAACGTCGATGAACAGCGTAATCGATGCCGACGGCCACGTGGTCGAGCCGCGCGAGGTGTGGACCGAGTACACCGAGCGCGAATTCCGCGACCGTATCATCCAGGTTCGTCGCACGCGCGAGGGCCGCGACGAACTCTGGATCGGCGGCGAGAACCGCAGTCGGCCGTCATTGCCAGTGGCGGCCTCGATGATACCTGGCGGACTTCGCGACCTGGAGCGCGCGCAGCGGCTCACTTGGGATGACGTTCCGCCCGGCGGCGGTAATCCGCACCAGCGGATCAAGGTGATGGACGCGGAGGGTATCGACGTCGCGGTCCTCTACCCATCGCTCTGGCTGCTCTATGGCGATCTTACCGATCCTAAGCTCGCGGCCGCGGCCTGCCGCGCCTACGACAACTGGATGGCAGATTTCTGCCGCGCGTATCCGAAGCGTCTATATGCGGTCGCGCCGATGCCGCTGCAGGACGTCGATGAAGCGGTGCGCGAGTTACGCCGCGTGGTGCGCGACCTCGGTTTCAAGGCCGTGTTCGTGCGGCCGAATCCATTCAACGGCCGGCGCCTTAACGATCCGGCCTACGAGCCGTTCTGGCGCACTGCCGAAGAGCTCGACGTTGCGGTTGCGGTTCATTCGAGCTTCGGCACGCGGATGCCGACGATGGGCGCCGACCGCTATCGCGATCCGTTCTTCTTTCACATGGTGTGTCATCCGTTCGAGCAGCAGGGCGCGTGCATGGACATCATCTGTGGCGGCGTGCTCGAAAAGTTTCCGAAGCTCCGCGTCGGCTTTCTCGAGTCGGGCGTTGGATGGCTCGGCTATTGGCTCGATCGAATGGACGAACACTTCGGGGGCATGCACAGCTACGTTCCCTGGATGCGCATACGTCCGACCGAGCAATTCCGCGAGCACTGCTTCCTCACGCTCGACCCGCACGAGTCGATGCTCAAGGCTACAGTCGAACTCGGCATGGAGCGCAACATCCTGTGGGGCTCGGACTTCCCGCACTTCGATTGCACGTATCCGGGCGTGGTCGGGGAGGTGCGCGAGGCCTGCTCGGTGCTGCCGGCATCGGCTCAGAGCGCGATCATCACCGACAACGCGCTCCGTTTCTACAAGCTCTGATGCCAACCGCATTACCTGCGGCGCTCAGATCGAGGATGCGGCGCGCTTCGGTGGGGACGTGATTGACTTGCCAGCAGCTATCCGATTAGCTCGATGATCTCGCCCGAACGGTGGGGCTGTAGCTCAGTTTGGGAGAGCGCCTGAATGGCATTCAGGAGGTCGACGGTTCGATCCCGTTCAGCTCCACCAATAAAATCAAGTACTTTTTGGGTTTCAGACAACATGGACAAAGGCCGGTGTCCGAAAACTGTCCGGTCATGTCAAGCTCCAGTGCGAGAAAACTCAGGAGCGCCCCATTTTCGCGGAAGATTTGCGATCATCGTCAGCGAAGTCCCCTATCGCCAGCGCGCGTCGCGCGCTTGCGCAGTTGGGAGCGCAGCTTGCTGAGGGATTCGAGCGTTCGCAGGAGCGCCGGAATCCTTGCTTGGCTTGCGTCGTCGCCAGGCAGGTGCCCGGGAAGGGCGTCGACGAATTCTGTGCTGGCGAGGAGTTTTCCGATTTCCCGAGCGATGTACGCGCGAAGCGCTAGTGGTGCTCCTTTCACCTCGTCTAGCAATGACGCGCGTCCGTCGACAACTGCGACGACGTCCTCGAGATCCCGGCTCGCATAAAAGTCGCCGCCGCCTCGTCCGCGAAACGCTTCCAATTTGGTGGCAACGAAATATGGCCCTGTTACGACGCGCAGCTGGAGATCATCGATCGTGAGTTCCTGAGCATGTTGAAGCGCACCCGCATACCAGCGGTTCGAGAAGCCGAGGATCTTCTCATTGGTTGGCATCACATCGAGTTTCATTCCCTCCGAGACCCATTTGCAGAGCGGCGCGCCTTCGCTCGAATCCTCGGAGAATCCAAGGCCCCGCAGTCGTTTCGATAGTCGAGCGTATTCAGCGTACGACGCGAGCTCTACGATCACATCTACGTCATAGGTGACTCGCGGCGCTGCGGCGGCGGGATCGGTGACGAGAAGTCCTGTGGCACATCCCCCGACGAAGGCGACCTCCGAAAGTAGCGGTCTCAGCTTTCTGGCCATTGCCAAAACGAGATCTCTGCTCGATTGAGGCCTCAACGCTAAGCCCTGAGCCTGCTGGATAGTGCTCGTTTTGCTAGGTCGCGTTCTCGGGCAGTACCTTCTCGGATCGCGTCGACCAGCGCGAGCAGCTCGTATAGACGCTCGTCTTTTAATGCTGCTTCAGGCGCTCTCTTGTAGAGCGGCGAGAACGCGTAGCCCCGCGCAGGACCGTTCGCGTATGGCCAAACTGGGAGAGGGTCTTCTTGGGTTAGTTTCCGTTTCAGCGGTTCGGCGGCGTGAGCTGTTGGCAGTCCTCTTGTCATCGCGCCCTTCTCAACAGGAAAGACATATCTAATGCCGTGGAGCAGGAATTCCTCGACTGCCTGGAGATTGGGTTTGTCGCCGAGCTCGGGGCCGAGCAGGAGCTTTGCCGCACGTGCTCGCTGTATCGAAGCGTAGACCTCGGATGGGCTCATCAACAGGTCGCTCGCCAATTGCGCGTAAGTAGGTCGGCGCTTTCCCGCGCCAATCAGCTTCAGGACGACGACAATGTCTTGCGGTCTCAATGACTTCATTAAGGCGCCATTCAATATTCGCGATTCTAGAATATCGAATGACGCTATTCAATTCTTTCGCGAACTCGACCTTATTCGTGGCTGTCGTATGTTTTGCGGACGCCTGTCCTACCTTCAAGTAGGAGTTCCGCGCCCTTCCGGACGAGGCGCGACCTTGCGGTTGCTCAACTGCGT